>NZ_JCAKNE010000003.1:0-169515 GCF_059515965.1 Propioniciclava sp. LT432
ACGGAAAGCCGGCCGATCACCCTCACGACGCGGACGATCCTCACCCGAGCGGAACCCACCCCGGCGATCGTCGTTGTTACGGAACCCGCCACGCTCACCGGACGGACGATCCCCGTCCCGACGGAAAGCCGGCCGATCACCCTCACGACGCGGACGATCCTCACCCGAGCGGAACCCACCCCGACGGTCATCGTTGTTACGGAACCCGCCACGCTCACCGGACGGACGATCCCCGTCCCGACGGAAGCCTTGGCCGCTGCCCTGAGGCCGATCACCGAAGGACCTGCCCCGATCCGAGCCGCTCCCTCGCGGCACTCCCTGCGGACGATCCTGGCCACCACGCCCGCGGGGGCCCTTGTCACGGTTCTTATCGATCACCGGACAAGTCTGCCGTTGTCTCACTCACAAGGCAAAGAATCACAGCAACCAGGCCACGGACGGAACCTCTCGAGCGCCTGCAGGTCCGGCTCAAGACAGCACGCCACTGAGCCACCATCAGCCAAGGGGCGTGGGTGGGGATGAGTAAGGGGCCCTGACACATCGTGTCAGGGCCCCTTGGTTCACCCCTTTTCGGGGGGTGTGTTCGGCGGTGTCCTACTCTCCCACACCCTCGCGAGTGCAGTACCATCGGCGCTGCAAGGCTTAGCTTCCGGGTTCGGAATGGGACCGGGCGTTTCCCTTGCGCAATGGCCACCGAAACAATCTGTAATTGTCGTCCCACACCTGGGTGTGGGGGGAAACAACCAACTGTTTGCTGGTCAAGATATCGTATAGTGGACGCGAGCGTTAGCAGATATTGTTGGGTCTCGTCACTGTTTGGTGTAGTGACAAGCCCTCGGCCTATTAGTACCAGTCAGCTCCACACATTACTGTGCTTCCACATCTGGCCTATCAACCCCATGGTCTGTAGGGGGCCTTACCCACTCAAGGTGGTGAGAGTCCTCATCTTGAAGCGTGCTTCCCGCTTAGATGCTTTCAGCGGTTATCATTTCCCAACGTAGCCAACCAGCCGTGCCCTTGGCAGGACAACTGGCACACCAGAGGTTGGTCCGTCCCGGTCCTCTCGTACTAAGGACAGCCCTTCTCAAGACTCTAACGCGCGCAGCGGATAGGGACCGAACTGTCTCACGACGTTCTAAACCCAGCTCGCGTGCCGCTTTAATGGGCGAACAGCCCAACCCTTGGGACCGACTCCAGCCCCAGGATGCGACGAGCCGACATCGAGGTGCCAAACCATGCCGTCGCTATGGACGCTCGGGCAAGATCAGCCTGTTATCCCCGGGGTACCTTTTATCCGTTGAGTGACGGCGCTTCCACACGCCACCGTCAGATCACTAGTCCCGACTTTCGTCCCTGCTCGACATGTCTGTCTCACAGTCAAGCTCCCTTGTGCACTTACACTCAACACCTGATTGCCAACCAGGCTGAGGGAACCTTTGGGCGCCTCCGTTACCTTTTGGGAGGCGACCGCCCCAGTCAAACTACCCATCAGGCACTGTCCCTGAACCCGATCAGGGTCCGAGGTTAGATAACCAGAACGACCAGAGTGGTATTTCAACGATGACTCCACCATCACTGGCGTGACAGCTTCAAAGTCTCCCACCTATCCTACACAAGTCGTACCGATCACCAATACCAAACTATAGTAAAGGTCCCGGGGTCTTTCCGTCCTGCTGCGCGTAACGAGCATCTTTACTCGTAATGCAATTTCGCCGAGTTCGTGGTGGAGACAGCGCCCAAATCGTTACTCCATTCGTGCAGGTCGGAACTTACCCGACAAGGAATTTCGCTACCTTAGGATGGTTATAGTTACCACCGCCGTTTACTGGGGCTTAAGTTCACCGCTTCGCTTGCGCTAACAGTTCCCCTTAACCTTCCAGCACCGGGCAGGAGTCAGTCCGTATACATCGTCTTTCAACTTCGCACGGACCTGTGTTTTTAGTAAACAGTCGCTTGGGCCTGGTCTCTGCGACCCTCACCGCTACCCTGCGCAAGGCAGTTGACGGATCAGGTCCCCCTTATCCCGAAGTTACGGGGGTATTTTGCCGAGTTCCTTCACCACGATTCTCTCGATCGCCTTGGTATTCTCTACCTATCCACCTGTGTCGGTTTGGGGTACGGGCGGCTCACAACTCGCTCACGAAGCTTTTCTAGGCAGCATAGGATCACCCACACCAGGGACAAGTCCCCAGTGCCATCACGTCTCAACCACACAGCACACGGATTTGCCAATGTGCCGGCCTACACGCTTAGCCCACGACAACCATCGCGTGGGATGGGCTACCTTCCTGCGTCCCTCCGCAGCTTGCCTACTACCGGCTCAGGTCACAGACTCAACCAACCAGACACCCCGAAGGGCACCACGGAAGGCCTCGCGTGCTTAGTATCACCGGCCTCGACACGGGCGTTGCTTCGCCGGTACCAGAATATCAACTGGTTGTCCATCGACTACGCCTGTCGGCCTCGCCTTAGGTCCCGACTCACCCAGGGCAGATTAGCTTGACCCTGGAACCCTTGGATATTCGGCGGACGGGTTTCCCACCCGTCTTTCGCTACTCATGCCTGCATTCTCACTCGTGTGCACTCCACGACTGGGTCACCCCGCCGCTTCACAGCACACACGACGCTCCCCTACCCAACCACACACCTGGCCCGAAGGCAGGTACACGCATGATTGCCACAGCTTCGGCGGACTGCTTGAGCCCCGCTACATTGTCGGCGCAGAATCACTTGACCAGTGAGCTATTACGCACTCTTTCAAGGGTGGCTGCTTCCAAGCCAACCTCCTGGTTGTCTTCGCAACTCCACATCCTTTTCCACTTAGCAGTCCCTTAGGGGCCTTAGCTGGTGATCTGGGCTGTTTCCCTCTCGACTATGAAGCTTATCCCCCACAGTCTCACTGCCGCCCTTCACTTACCGGCATTCGGAGTTTGGCTGATTTCGGTAAGCTTGTGGGCCCCCTAGACCATCCAGTGCTCTACCTCCGGCAAGAAACAGGCGACGCTGCACCTAAATGCATTTCGGGGAGAACCAGCTATCACGGAGTTTGATTGGCCTTTCACCCCTATCCACAGCTCATCCCCTCGGTTTTCAACCCAAGTGGGTTCGGTCCTCCACGACGTCTTACCGTCGCTTCAACCTGGCCATGGATAGATCACTCCGCTTCGGGTCCAGACCCGGCGACTCAAACGCCCTATTCGGACTCGCTTTCGCTACGGCTCCCCCACACGGGTTAACCTCGCCACCGAGCACTGACTCGCAGGCTCATTCTTCAAAAGGCACGCCGTCACCCCACAAAGAGGCTCCGACGGATTGTAGGCGGTCGGTTTCAGGTACTATTTCACTCCCCTCCCGGGGTACTTTTCACCTTTCCCTCACGGTACTTGTCCGCTATCGGTCATCAAGGAGTATTTAGGCTTGACGGGTGGTCCCGCCGGATTCACACAGAATTTCAGGGGTTCCGTGCTACTTGGGGTAACGACAACGAGGCAAACACATACGCCTACACGACTGTCACGCACTCTGGTACACCCTCCCAGGTGTTTCAGCTTCATGTTTGCTTTATCACTCGATGGGAGATCAGCAGCCCTCCCGAGTCGGCCCCACAACCCCCAACGTGCAACGCCTGCCAGCTATCACACACGCCAGGTTTGGCCTCTTCCGCTTTCGCTCGCCACTACTCACGGAATCACAATTGTTTTCTCTTCCTGTGGGTACTGAGATGTTTCACTTCCCCACGTTCCCTCCAACACCCCTATATATTCAGGATGAGGTCGCCCGACACAACTCGGGTCATTCGAGGTTTCCCTATTCGGAAATCCACGGATCAAAGCTCGTTTACCAGCTCCCCATGGCTTATCGCAGGTTACAACGTCCTTCATCGGCTCTTGATGCCAAGGCATCCACCGACCGCCCTTAGTAGCTTGTCACCAAACAAAAACGATCAACAAAATCTACAAAGATGCTCGCGTCCACTATACAATTCTCAAACAACAAACAAACACCAGAACCCAACCCCCAAACTGGGGACCAAACCCTGGCATCATCGTTGCGACACCCACCAAACCACGGCGGAAGTCCCAGAACCCAACAACGTGCCACCGCCCCCACCAGACTCCGAACACCCCACCCGTTCCACACACCACACGGTGCAGTACTAGACACGAAGCGCTCATCCCTGGCCGGGACTCGGTCAACACCATCCACAATTCAGTCACCCCGCCCCGCACACCACACTCGGATGTGAACGAGGACGACCCCCCACCCGTGACGGTGGATGAGGCACAGAGGCTCCCTAGAAAGGAGGTGATCCAGCCGCACCTTCCGGTACGGCTACCTTGTTACGACTTAGTCCTAATTACCGATCCCACCTTCGACAGCTCCCTCCACAAGGGTTGGGCCACCGGCTTCGGGTGTTACCGACTTTCATGACTTGACGGGCGGTGTGTACAAGGCCCGGGAACGTATTCACCGCAGCAATGCTGATCTGCGATTACTAGCGACTCCGACTTCATGGGGTCGAGTTGCAGACCCCAATCCGAACTGAGACTGGCTTTACGTGATTCGCTCACCCTCACGGGATCGCAACACTTTGTACCAGCCATTGTAGCATGCGTGAAGCCCTGGACATAAGGGGCATGATGACTTGACGTCATCCCCACCTTCCTCCGAGTTGACCCCGGCAGTCTCCCATGAGTTCCCGGCATAACCCGCTGGCAACATAGGACGAGGGTTGCGCTCGTTGCGGGACTTAACCCAACATCTCACGACACGAGCTGACGACAGCCATGCACCACCTGCACACCAGCCCGAAGGAAACAACATCTCTGCTGTCGTCTGGTGCATGTCAAACCCAGGTAAGGTTCTTCGCGTTGCATCGAATTAATCCGCATGCTCCGCCGCTTGTGCGGGCCCCCGTCAATTCCTTTGAGTTTTAGCCTTGCGGCCGTACTCCCCAGGCGGGGCACTTAATGCGTTAGCTACGGCACGGAGAACGTGGAAGTCCCCCACACCTAGTGCCCACCGTTTACGGCGTGGACTACCAGGGTATCTAAGCCTGTTCGCTCCCCACGCTTTCGCTCCTCAGCGTCAGGAAATGTCCAGAGAACCGCCTTCGCCACCGGTGTTCCTCCTGATATCTGCGCATTCCACCGCTCCACCAGGAATTCCGTTCTCCCCTACATCCCTCAAGTCTGCCCGTATCGAATGCAAGCACACAGTTAAGCTGTCTGTTTTCACATCCGACGCAACAAACCACCTACGAGCTCTTTACGCCCAATAAATCCGGACAACGCTCGCACCCTACGTATCACCGCGGCTGCTGGCACGTAGTTAGCCGGTGCTTCTTCTCCAGGTACCGTCAAATTCGCCCCTGGTGAAAGCGGTTTACAACCCGAAGGCCGTCATCCCGCACGCGGCGTTGCTGCATCAGGCTTCCGCCCATTGTGCAATATTCCCCACTGCTGCCTCCCGTAGGAGTCTGGGCCGTATCTCAGTCCCAGTGTGGCCGGTCGCCCTCTCAGGCCGGCTACCCGTCAAAGCCTTGGTAGGCCACTACCCCACCAACAAGCTGATAGGCCGCGAGTCCATCCCCCACCGAAAAAACTTTCCAAACACCCCCATGCGAAGACATCTGAATATGCGGTATTAGCAAGAATTTCTCCTCGTTATCCCACAGTGAAGGGCAGGTTACTCACGTGTTACTCACCCGTTCGCCACTAACCACCAAACAAGTTTGATGATCCGTTCGACTTGCATGTGTTAAGCACGCCGCCAGCGTTCGTCCTGAGCCAGGATCAAACTCTCCATCGAAAAACTGGAAAGCAATCACACTGACAAACCAACCCAAAAGTTGGCAATCAATCAATCACTCAAAGTGTCAGCCAAAACTGACAACGAGGACACACAAAAACCAAAGGTTATGTGTGCAAAAAATGAACCACAACACCCCAAAAGATGTCATAGCCACTGGCATTGACCTAAGCACGCTGTTGAGTTCTCAAACTTCCGACACACACCCCAAACCACTCAGGAACAAGCCTTCGCGGCCCGAAGGGCACTCGATCCACTCTAGAGGGTTCCACCCGCCGAGTCAAATCGGCCGGCGTCACGCCCCCCAACTCCGTCACCGAGCAAGCCCACTGCGGGCCAGGTCTTCGTTGGAGTCGGCCTCCGTGCCGGTCCGGGACTGTCGTCCCGCCCTCCGAAGGCTTGGTATACGTTACGCGGTGTTGAGGCAACCGTCAAGTTGGCAGGTGCGCGCCTGCCCGGACGGCGGACGCCGGCACCATCACCCCTTGTCATCAGGACTTGGACGTGTCCAACACGCACGAAGGCCCCCGTCCGGGCTCGGACGGGGGCCTTCGGTGACGAGGGAGCGGACTCAGGCCTCTTCGGTGGGCTTGAGGCGCGCGGTGTCAACAGCGATGCCGGGACCCATGGTGGACGCGACGGTGATCTTCTTCAGGTACTTGCCCTTGGCCGCGGACGGCTTGAGGCGCATGACCTCGTCCAGGGCCGCGAAGTAGTTCTCCGCCAGCTTCGCCTGGTCGAAGGACGCCTTGCCCACGATGAAGTGAAGGTTGGCGTGGCGATCCACACGGAACTCGATCTTGCCGCCCTTGATGTCGGTGACGGCCTTGGCCACGTCCATGGTGACCGTTCCCGTCTTCGGGTTCGGCATCAGGCCACGCGGGCCCAGGACGCGGCCCAGCTTGCCGACCTTGCCCATGAGGTCAGGGGTCGCGACGACGGCGTCGAAGTCCAGGTACCCGCCCTGGACCTTCTCGATCAGCTCGTCCGCGCCGACCTCGTCGGCACCCGCCTCGGTGGCCGCGGCGGCCCTCTCACCGGTGGCGAAGACGAGGACCCTTGCCGTCTTGCCGGTGCCGTTGGGGAGGTTCACCGTGCCACGGACCATCTGGTCCGCCTTGCGGGGATCGACGCCGAGGCGCATGGCGACCTCGATCGTCTCGTCGAACTTGGCGGACGCTCCGGTCTTGGCCAGGGCGAGCGCCTCCTCCGGGGTGTACAACTGCGCGGAGTCGATGGCCTCGGCTGCCGCGCGGTAAGCCTTGCTGCGCTTCATGTCTGGTTCCTTTCGTCCAGCCCGTCAGGGCTGTTACCAGGTGTGGTGCGGGCCGCGCAGGCCCTGCCACGGGGAAAGAGGTCAGCCCTCGACGGTCACGCCCATGGAACGAGCGGTGCCCTCGACGATCTTCATCGCGGCGTCCACGTCGTTGGCGTTGAGGTCGGGGAGCTTGGTGCTGGCGATCTCGCGAACCTGGTCGCGGGTGATCTTGCCCACCTTGTCCTTGTTGGGCTTGGCGGAGCCGCTCTTGAGGCCGGCGGCCTTCTTGATCAGCTCGGCGGCCGGCGGCGTCTTCGTGATGAAGGTGAACGTGCGGTCCTCGTAGATGGTGATCTCCACGGGGATGACGTTGCCGCGCATGGATTCGGTCTGGGCGTTGTACGCCTTGCAGAACTCCATGATGTTGACGCCGTGCGGACCGAGGGCGGTTCCGACCGGAGGGGCAGGGGTGGCCGCGCCCGCGTTCAAGGCAACCTTGACGAGAGCCGCCACCTTCTTCTTGGGAGGCATGTTGGGTCCTTGCTACTTGGTGGTACGGCCGGGACGCCGCACCGGGATGGTGTTGCTGGCCCCGAGGGTACGGGGCCGGTGCGAACGACTTCGCTCAGACGTCCTTCTGGACCTGGGCGAAGGTGAGGTCCACGGGGGTTTCCCGCCCCAGGATCTCGACCAGGGCCTTGAGCCGCTGGTGGTTCGCATTGATCTCGGTGATGGTGGCGTGCACGCCCGAGAAGGGGCCCTGCACGACCATGACGGAATCGCCGACGTTGAAGTTGACGGCCTCGACCTTGCGCTTCTTCGGCGTAGCCTGACCCGTCGCCTCGGCGTTCGCCTTGGCGAAGGCGGCGGGTGCCAGCATCTTGGTGACCTCGTCCAACGACAGCGGGACGGGGTGGCTCGCGTGCGCCACGAACCCGGTGACCGACGGGGTCTGGCGGACCGCCGACCACGAGGCGTCCGTCAGTTCCATGCGGACGAGCACGTAGCCGGGCAGGACCGTTCGGGTCACGACCTTGCGGGTGCCGTTGCGGGTCTCCACGACGTCCTCGGTTGGGACGACCGACTCGAAGATGTAGTCCTCCATGCCGAGGGTCGTGATGCGCGCGTCGAGGTTCTGCTTCACACGGTTCTCCATCCCGGAGTACGTGTGAATGACGTACCAGTCGCCGAACTGGCCGGCGAGCTTCTCGCGCAGCGCCGCGACGATGGCCTCTTCGTCGGCAGCCCCGGACTCATCGACCTCGTCCTCGGGCTCATCGTCCTCACCCAGGTTGAGGACGATCTCGTCCTCAACGGTGTCGAGGTCGGCACCGAAGTCGAGGTTGAGCTCGACGTCGTCCTCGGGCGTCGCGTCCATCGGACCGAGGTCGATCTCGACCTCATCCAGTGTCACGTCGTCGTCGTTCACGTCGTCAGCCATGCGTTGTAGTCCACCTTCCGTTGGTTCAGTGTCAGCCGAACAGCCTCAGCAGCGCCCAGCCGAAACCGAGGTCGAGCAGTCCAACGTACGCGATCACGATCAGCACGAACACCAGGACGGCCCAGAAGTACTGCTGGACCTGAGTCCACGTCGGCCAGACGACCTTCTTCAACTCCTCGACCGACTCCCCCGCGAACTGCACGGGGCCCGTCCGACGAGTCGCAACAGTCTGTGCCCCGGAGCGTCTGCGCGGAGTCGCCCCGCCCTTGGTCGCAACCTCGGGCGTCCTGCGCACGGGGCGCGAGCTACGAGCCTTCTGTGCCACCGTCTCAGCGGCGGTCAACTGGGCCGGATCGTCGACCTCGACCTCAGCGTCGTCCACGGACGGCACCTCGGCTGCAGCCAGCTCCTCGGCCTCGGTCTCGTCGGACGCCACCTCGTAGGAAGCGGGCTCGACCAAGTCCTCTCCGAGGAGCTCCCCGGGCAGGTTCTCCAGATCGTCAGAGGACGCCAAGGACTCGCGGGAGTCATCATTGGGTGCCACTGCACTTCCTCACATCTGCTGATCGACGCCTGTCAGGCCCCGGTGGACCCAGCAGGGCAAGAGGGACTCGAACCCCCAACCTGCGGTTTTGGAGACCGCTGCTCTGCCAATTGAGCTATTGCCCTTCAGTGACCCTCACCGTAGCGTGCGCACCAAGGCGCGCTCCACCACTGGTCAGTTCCACCAAGGTCAAGAGTGTACGAGGTTTCACCCCCGACGTCGAACTGGGCGCGGCGACGCCTCCTGCGCACCCGTGCCCTCAGGGCACGGACCGGTCCAGCGACACCCCCACGAAGACCGGCTCGGGGACCAAGGTGATCCCGAACCGCTCCCGCACTCCGTCGCGCACCTCGCGGGCCAGCCGCACGATGTCGGACGCCGTGGCCCCACCGCGGTTCGTCAGGGCCAGCGTGTGCTTGGTGGACAGCGTGGCCGGCGGTGTCCCGTGCCCCTTCATGAAACCGGCGTGCTCGATCAGCCACGCGGCGCTGGTCTTCACGAGCCCCTCCCCCGCCGGGTAGCGCGGCGCGTCCTCGGGGAGGAGCACGGCGTCCGCCTCGGCCAGGATCGGGTTGGTGAAGAACGAGCCGGCGCTCCACGTGTCGTGGTCGGCGGCGTCCAGCACCATGCCCTTGCCGCGCCGCAGGTCCAGGACGGTCGCACGGACGTCCTCGAGCGGAGCGCGTCCGCCCGCGGCCACCCCGAGCCGGCGCGCCAGCTCGCCGTAGCGGATCGGGGCGCCCATCGAACCCTGCAGGAACTGGAAGGTCACCGACACCACGAGGTACCGGCCGGGTTCGGCCTTGAAGCGGCTGTTCCGGTAGGAGAAGTCGCAGTCGACATTCGGGAAGGTCTTGTACTGGCGGGTCCGGCGGTCCCAGGTCCGGACGCTCCAGATCGTC
Source organism: Propioniciclava sp. LT432 (assembly GCF_059515965.1). Taxonomy (NCBI): domain Bacteria; kingdom Bacillati; phylum Actinomycetota; class Actinomycetes; order Propionibacteriales; family Propionibacteriaceae; genus Propioniciclava; species Propioniciclava sp. LT432. The sequence goes on from NZ_JCAKNE010000003.1 coordinate 9,957, forward strand.
TGGGCGACCTCCTGTCCGTACGCCCCGACGTTCTGGATGGGCGTCGAGCCCACCGCGCCGGGGATGCCCGAGAGTGCCTCGATGCCGACGAATCCCTGCCCGATGGTCCAGGCGACGAAGTCGTCCCAGTTCTCGCCGGCCTGGACCTCCACGAGGATCCCCCCGCAGGAGGCGCCGTCGGTCACGGGACCCGCGGCGTCCGCGTCGATCTCGCAGAACGTGCCGCCGTCCGTACTGACGCCCGTGGTGGCGACGTGGACGACGACACCGTCGAAGCCCTCGTCGGCGACGACGACGTTCGAGCCGCCCGACAGCACGAGGACGGGCTCGCCCCCCGCGTCGGCGTCCGCGACGGCCCGGACGAACTCGTCGGTCGTGGTGGCCTCGACCCAGCGTCCGGCCGGACCACCCACCCGCAGCGTCGTGTGGTCAGCGAGCACCTCAGCCAAGGCGCACCTCCGCGTTCGCGGCGCCGAGCACCTTGGTCTCGCCGAGCAGCGCCTCGATCGCGACGGTGGCGACGCCGTCGGCCACCTTGGTGACCCGTCCGTTCACCGTCACGGTCGCGCCCACGCCGTCGTCGGGCACCGGCACCGGCTTCGTGAACCGGACGCCGTACGCCATGACCCGTGTGGGACCCGCCCAGTCCGTCACCACGCGCAGCGCGCGCCCCATGGTGAGCATGCCGTGGGCCAGCACCCCGTCCAGGCCGATGGCACGGGCCGCGTGGTCGGAGTGGTGGATCGGGTTGAAGTCGCCGGACGCCCCGGCGTACCTCACCAGATCCGTGCGGGTGAAGGTCAGCTCCACCGACGGCAGGACGAGGCCGACCTCGACGTTCTCCAGCGCGCTCATGCGGACGCCTCCTCGGGCCAGGTGTGGAGCAGGGTGGACGTGGACGTGCAGACGTGCTCGCCGCCGGTGGTCTCGATCCGCGAGGAGACGGTGATGAACGCCGTGTTGGCGCGTGCCCGGACCTTCTCGACCCTCAGCATCGAGACGACCTCGTCGCCGGCGCGCAGGGGGCGGACGAAGTCGAATCGCTGGTCGGCGTGGACGAGCCGGGAGAGCTTGATGTCGAGTTCCTCGTCACCGAACAGTCCGTCCCACGACGACAGCGCCACCACGATCGCGAAGGTGGGCGGCGCGACGGCGTCCGGCCCGCGGTAGGCGGGGTTGTCGTCGCCCAGGGCGTCCGCGAACTCGGCGATCTTGCCCGCGGTGACCGTGTAGGGCGCCGTGGCCGGGTACGTCCGGCCCACGTGTGCTTCGGTGATCGGCATGGTCGCAGGCTATCGCGCGGGTAGGGTCACGGCGTGAGCCTGCGCCTGTTGTTCGTGTCCCTGCACACCTCGCCCGCGTCCTCCCCGGGTGCCGGGGACGCCGGCGGCATGAACGTCGTGGAACGCCACCAAGCGCGGGCGCTCGCCGCCCTGGGACACCGGGTGGACCTCGTGACGCGGCGGTCCGCGCCGGACCAGGAGGACGTGGAAGACCTGGGCGGCGGGGTCCGGTTGCTGCACCTGGACGCCGGGCCGGCGGAGGACCTGGCCAAGAGCGCCATCGACGCGCACATCGAGGAGTTCTCCGCGGGCCTGGGCCGACTCGAGTCGTACGACCTGGTGCAGTCCCACCACTGGATGAGCGGGGTGGCCGCACTGCCCGTCGCGCGGGATTGGGGCGTGGCGCACGTGCAGAGCTACCACTCGGTCGCGGCGCACCCCGGATCGCCGCTGTCGGAGGGCGAACCCCCCGAGTCGCTCGAGCGGGTGGCCGGCGAAGCCCTCATCGCACGGGAGTCCGACGCCATCATCGCGGTCTCCACCGCGGAGGCACGGACGATCGTCGAGCGGTGCGGGGCGGACCCGACGCGGGTCTCGGTGATCCCGCCGGGCGTCGACCTGCAGCTGTTCCGGCCCGCCCTGCCGGCCGAGCGCCGGCCCGCCTGCCCGCGGTGCGGTTCGCGCGCCGGGTACGTCCTCATGGCCGCCCGGTTGCAGCCCCTGAAGGGCGGGGACCTCGCGATCCGGGCGTTGGCGGAGTTGCCGGCCCCGGTACGTCCCGACCTCGTCGTCGCCGGCGACGTCTCGGCCGACTTCGCCGACTACCGCGCCGAGGTGGAGTCGTTGATCGACACGTTGGGCTTGCGCAACCACGTGCACTTCGTGGGGGCCCAGTCCCGCGAACACCTGGCGGAACTCATGAGGCACGCGCAGGCCCTGCTCGTGCCGTCGCACTCGGAGACGTTCGGGCTGGTCGCGCTCGAGGGCGCGGCCTCCGGGGTGCCGGTGCTGGCGTCGTCCACCGGCGGGCTGCGGGAGGTGGTCGTGGACGAGGAGACGGGCTACCTGCTGACGTCCCGCGATCCGGTGCTGTGGGGGCGGACGCTCGCGGGGCTGCTCGCCAACGAGCCCCTGCGGGCGCGCTTGGGCGTGATCGCGCGGGTCCACGCGCGGAGGTTCGACTGGTCTGACATCGGCGTCCGGTTGGGGACGTTCTACGAGCGGGTCGCCGCGGCGCACGCGGTGTGAGGCACCTCTGAGCCAAGTCAGGCACCCGGCAACGCAGAACGGGCCGCCCCTTGAGGGACGGCCCGTTCGTGAACTGGGTTCAGCGGGTCTCGCGGTGCGCCGTGTGCGTCTTGCACTTGGGGCAGAACTTCTTCAGCTCCAGGCGATCCGGGTCGTTGCGCTTGTTCTTCTTGGTGATGTAGTTGCGCTCCTTGCACTCAGTGCAAGCCAGCGTGATCTTGGGGCGGATGTCGCCAGACTTCTTGGCCATGAGAGCCCTCCTTGCTAAATCGAATGTCGATCGGTTCGGTAGCGGAGACGGGACTCGAACCCGTGACACAGCGATTATGAGCCGCTTGCTCTACCACCTGAGCTACCCCGCCAAGGCCTTCGGCGAACCGACGACCAGAGCCCCCATGCGGATTTGAACCGCAGACCTCGTCCTTACCAAGGACGCGCTCTGCCAACTGAGCTACAGGGGCAAGACAGCGTCGTACAACTTACAACATCGGGGGGTGATCCCCAAATCAGTTGACGCCGCTCCAGCATCGATCGTCGCTCCCCCGTAGGGCGGACGGCGTCCGAGACTGCTCGACCCGGCCGAAGCCGGGTCGAAGTGGCAGGTGTAGGGTTCGAACCTACGTAGGCAATGCCGACGGTTTTACAGACCGCTCCCTTTGGCCGCTCGGGCAACCTGCCGTGCTGATCGCTCAGCGGGTAGCTACTCTAGCAACCCCTACGGCCACAGATCCAAATCGAGAGGTGCGCACATGGCATCCGACAGTTCGTTCGACGTTGTCAGCAAGTACGACGCGCAGGAGGTCGAGAACGCGATCAACATGGCGGCCAAGGAGGTCGGGCAGCGCTTCGACTTCAAGGGCACCGAGTCCTCGATCCGCAAGTCAGGAGACCTCATCGAGATCGAGTCGAGCGGCGAGGAGCGCGCGAAGGCCGTCCTCGACGTCTTCCAGGGCAAGCTCATCAAGCGCGGCATCTCCCTCAAGGCGCTGGATGCCGGCGAGCCCCGCCTGTCCGGGAAGATGTGGAAGATCACGGCGTCCATGAAGTCGGGCATCTCACAGGAGAACGCCAAGAAGCTCGCGAAGCTCATCCGCGACGAGGGCCCCAAGGGCGTCAAGACCCAGATCCAGGGCGACGAGATGCGGGTGTCCTCGAAGTCGCGCGACGACCTGCAGGCGGTCCAGAAGCTGATCAAGGAAGCCGACTACGACTTCGCGGTTCAGTTCACGAACTACCGATGAGGCGGACGCCGTTGGTCCGGCTGGCCGCCGGCGTGGCGGTGGTGGCGTTGGCGTCCGGTTGTGCGGGGCCGACGCGCTCGACGCCCGGCCCCGCACCGACGCCGTCGGGCACGGCGTCCCTGCCCGTCGGGATCACCCCGACCATGACGACCTGGGGCTCCAGGGTGGAGCTCCCCGGCGTCGGCACGGCCGTCTTCACCAAGTCCGGGTCGGACGCCGAGGTGGCACTCACGGCGTCCGTCGCCGGGGTGCGCCTGGGGCTCGCGCGCGGGGCGCGCCTCGAGGGCAAGGTCGCCTTCGCGTGCAGCGCGATCGTCGTGTCGGGAGCCAGGGAGGACGGCGCGGTGGGCGCGGGCCGGACGGCGATCGTCCGGTATCCGGGCTGTGCCACCGGCGAGACCTTCGCGTGGAACTACATGGTCGACGGTGAACGGACGCTCTCGATCGGCGTCCAGGATGGCTGAGGTGGCGTTCTCCGGATTCCCCGAGGAGGCGCTCACGTTCTACGACCGCCTCGAGCTGGAGAACACGCGCGAGTTCTGGCAATCCGCCAGACAGACGTACGAGGACGCCGTCCGCTCCCCCATCACCGCCCTCGCCGAAGAACTGGCCGACGAGTTCGGCGAGGCGAAGATCTTCCGGCCGTACCGGGACGTCCGTTTCCGCGCGGACAAGACCCCGTACAAGACCCACCAGGGGGCGTTCGTCCGGGTGGGCGAGGCGTTGGGCTACTACGTGCAGATCTCGTCGGCCGGCGTCCAGGCGGGGGCGGGGTTCTACGCCGCGTCGTCCGAGGGCTTGGCCGCGTTCCGCTCGGCGGTGGCCGGTCCGGCGGGGGACGTGTTCGAGCGGCTGCTGGCCCGGGCGGTCGAGGACGGCCTGTCGATCGGGGGAGACACCCTCAAGACGGCGCCGCGCGGCTACGACCGCGACCACGAGCGGATCCACCTGCTGCGCCACAAGAACCTCACGCTGATGCGCGACCACGGGTGCGCGCCGGTGATCCACACGCCGGAGATCTCCGGGTTGGTCCGCGCAGACTGGCGCGCAGCGCGTCCGGTCGTCGAGTGGCTGGAAGAGACCCTCCCCGCCTGAGGCTCTGGCAGGCTGGGAGGCATGACGAACCCCTTGAACCTTCCGCTGGCGGTGTCGATCGGCGTGGGCACCTTCGCGTGGTACGCCCTGCCCGACCTGGTGCGCTCGCGCGCCGCGCGCACCGTCCTGAAGGGCGGCCTGCTGGCCGGCGCCGGGGTGGTCTGGGGGCTGACGAGGCCCGCGAGCGAGCCCCGGCAGGGCCCGGACGCCTTCGACGAGGTGCTGGCGGCGGTCAACGCGGAGCCGGCGACGTGGCTCGGCCTCGGCGTCGTGGGCGTCGGGGTGGCGACCACGGCGACTGCGTGGGGTGAGAAGGCGGTCTTCCTTTTCGGTGAGCGCCGTCGGGCTCGCGGCACGTCCTGGGCGCACACGCTGCCGGCTCTGGGGTGGGGCGTTCTGGCCGGGCTGTCGCTGCTGCCGTCCCCGGGTTCGCTGGCGCGCCGGTCGGTGAGCCCCGACCTCGCGGGCGCGCAGCTGGGTCCCGCAAGACAGAGTGAACTTGTGCCCCGACTGCGGGGCACAAGTTCACGCCATCTGTGGCAACTGGGACGGCGAGGACTGTTCCCACCGGCTGGGTAGCCTGTCGCGGTGCTTCGCATCGCCTCCTACAACGTCAACGGCATCCGGGCCGCGCAGCGGCGCGGCTTCGAGGACTGGCTGGAACGCCGGCGTCCGGACGTCGTGGCGATCCAGGAGATGCGCTGCCCGGCGCCCCTGGTGCCCGAGGGCATGTTCGGCGACTACCACCACGCCTACCACCCCGGGAACCTGCCCGGCCGCAACGGCGTCGCGATCGTCTCCCGGGTCGCGCCGACGGCCGTCCGGCAGGGGTTCGGCAGCCGGGTCTTCGACCACGAGGGTCGCTACATCGAGGTCGACCTCGACCTTCCGGATGCCCCGCCACTGACCGTCGGCTCCGTGTACGTGACCAAGGGCTCGCCCATGGTGGGGCCGGCCGCCGACCTCGCGCGGTACCGCCGCAAGATGCGGTTCATGGCGTCGTTCCGGTCGTACCTGGTCGGGGCGCGGCGGACGGCGCGGCGCAACGGACGCGAGTTCCTGGTCATGGGCGACTTCAACGTCGCCCACCAGCGGACGGACCTCAAGAACTGGCGTGGAGCCAACCAGAAGGAGGGCTTCCTGCCCGAGGAGCGGGAGTGGTTCGGCACGCTCCTGGGTGAGCGGACGCTCGTCGACGTGGTGCGTCGCCTGCACCCGGATGCCGAGGGCCCGTACTCGTGGTGGTCCTGGATGCCGGGCGCCTTCGAGCGCAACGCGGGCTGGCGGATCGACTACCACCTGGCCTCCCCGGGGCTGGCCCGTGCCGCGGTCCAGGGCGGCACGGACCGGGAACCGACCTCCGAGGAGCGCGTCAGCGACCACGCGCCCGTGGTGGTGGACTACGCGGTGTGACGCGCGCGGACGCGCACCGAGGCGGCGGAGGGGTCAAGCCTCGAAGCAGGCGAGGACCTCGGCGCGGGTGACATCCTCGATGCGCGCGTGCTGCCACTGCGGGTTGCGGTCCTTGTCGACCAACTGCGCCCGGACGCCCTCGGCGAAGTCGGGGCGGGGGATCAGGTGGCGGGCCAGGACCATGTCCTGGGCCAGGACCTCGTCGACCCCCGACATCGTCTCCGCGCGGCGGATGGCCTCCAACGTGACGGCCACTGAGAGTGGGCACCGCTTGCGGAGGTCGGCCCCGGCAGCGCGCGCGGCGGGCTCCGGGTGCCCCTCCAGTGCGCGCACGATCGCGACCGGGTCGTCCGAGGAGTAGCACTCGTCGATCCAGGACTTCCACCCGTCCAGCACGGACGCCGGCGCCGGACCGTCCGTCTCGTCGACCTCGTCGGCCAGGCCGACGCGGACGGCGTCCCGGCCGTTGATCGGGTTGCCGGTCAGCGCCACGTGCGTACCGAGTTCCCCCGGGGCGTGGGAGAGGTACCAGAGGATGCCGACGTCCGGGATGAAGCCGATGATCGTCTCGGGCATGGCGAAGACGGAGTCGGGGTACGCGATGCGCCGCGAGCCGTGGGCGGAGACGCCGAGTCCGCCTCCCATGGTGATGCCGCGCTGGTGGGCGATGTAGGGCTTCCCGAAGGCCTTGATCGCGGCGTTCATGGCGTACTCGGTCGTGAAGAACGCCAGGTGGTCACCCCCGGTCAGGATGACCTCGCGCAGGGCCCGGACGTCGGCGCCGGAGCACAGGCCCCGCTCCCCCGCCCCGGAGATTTCCACGCGCACGATCGAGCCGTCCTCGGCCCAGTCGTCCAACGCGGCATGGATGCCCGAGAGCATGGCGGGCGTCAGCGCGTTGATGGCGCGGGGACGGTTGAGGACGAGGTGTCCCACCCCGTCGCGGGCCTCGACGATCAGTTCGGTTTGGGTCATGCGGATGTTCCCTCCTGGACTTGGCGGACGGTCTCTGCCTCGTGGGTCGACCCCACGGGCTCGGCGGATGGGGTGGTGTCGGCGCCCGGCCGGCGGCGGCTGCGGCGTCGCAACACGCGCCAGACGAGGCCGGCCGCCAGCGCGGCGAGGGCGAGGGCGACGGCGTCGTTGCGCCACGCGAGGTTGCCGGCGCCGTAGACGAGCAGGACGGACGTGACGATCGCGGCCGTCCGCAGCGTCCGGGAACTCGTGCGGGCCAGCGGCAGGAACACCGCGCCCCAGAGCAGGTACCAGCTGTGCAGGGCAGGGCCGAAGAACGCGTAGGCGAGGTAGGCGAAGGCCAGGAAGGTGATGGGGCGCGTCCGCAGGTGGCGGAACGCGAGCCACGCCATCAACCCGAGGGCGACGATGAGCGACAGCGTCGTCGTGACCGTGGGCGTGACGGCCGCGGCGCTCCCCAGCCCGAGGGCCAGCAGCCCCTGCTGGAGTGCCCAGCCGACGAGGCTGATCGGCGCCAGGGTGACGATCATGCCGGGGACGCCGACGGCCCCGAGCCAGCCGAAACCCAACCCGGTGAGCAGGGAGATGCCCGCGAACACGCCGATCACCCCGCCGAGGACGATGAGCAGGCGCGGCAGGAACCGGGCGACGTCGCGCCCGCGCCAGGACGCCCACCCGGAGCCGATCACCGCCACCGGCAGCGCCGCGAGCAGGGCGGGTTGCTTGACCGACATCCCGACGCCGACGGCCAGGATCGCCGCCCAGAACCAGCCCCGGTAGGCGCAGTACACGCCCAGCACCACGAGCCCGAGCATCAACGCGTCGTTGTGGGCCCCGCCGACCAGGTCGATCACCAGCAGCGGATTGATGGTCGAGAACCAGGCCGCGCGGCTGGGGTCGGCGTCCATCTGCTGGGCGATGCGCGGCAGGAAGTGGACGATCAGCGCAACGCCGACCAGCGCGGGCAGCCGCTGCAGGACCGCCGAATAGTAGGGGTTGAGCCCCGCGAGGTCCACGAGCCAGTGCGAGATGGTCAGGGACAGGGGTCCGTACGGGGCGGGGGTGTAGCGCCAGAGCCAGGCGACCTGGTCGGCGAACGTTCCGGGCAGGACGGACGGAGTGGCCTCGTACGGGTTCAGCCCGTTGTGCAGCAGCCATCCGTGCGCGGCGTAGCTGTAGGCGTCGTGGCTGAAGATCGGCGGGGCCACCAGCAGCGGCAGCGCCCACCAGGTCAGCACCGCCCAGTGCTTCACGTCGGTGTAGACCGAGGGGCGCAGCTTGTACCAGGCGACGATCAGCAGGGCGACGGCGCCGATGACCAAGGCGGTCGCGAAGGCCCGCGCCAGCCAGGAGTCCAGGCCGAGGGCCCGCATGAAGGGCCAGTACGGGGACGCCTGCGGGAGGTAGGCCGGAGACAGGGCGCCGAGCGCCAGCAGCACGGTCCCCACGAGTCCCATACGGACCGGGCGGAGCCGGAACGCGGCGAGCAGGTCGGTCCACCGGGCGGCGAGCGCCGAGCGCAGGGCCTCGACCACGGCACCTCCCTCACCGTCCCGGGGCCGCCGGGGGTCGACGGCCCAACGGCCACAGCGTAGTGGGGAGCCCCGTGTGGCACTCTTGCCCCGTGCGCTACTACGACTGGTTCTCCGACGGCTCGGTCGTCGTGGGTGCAGTCGGCCTGGCCTGCTGCGTGGTCGAGACCGAGGCCGCGATGCTCGGGCGTCCCGAGGTGACGGGCGTCCCCGCCGGCGCGCGAGTCGTCCTCGCCGTCGCGGGCACCGTGACGGACGCCGTGGCCCCGGTCGTCCGCGCGATCGTGGAGGCCCATCCCGGGGCGTCCGTGGTGTCGTTCGGCGCGTGCGCGTCCGCCGGCGGCCCCTACTGGGACTCCCCCGTCGTGACCAAGGGCGTCGACCAGCTCGTCGAGGTCCACCACTACCTGCCGGGCTGCCCACCCTCCCCGGCCGCCCTGGAAGCGCTGCTGGAGCAGGAGTACCACCATGCCTGACGAGGTCCGGCGGGTGGGGCTCGGCGAGTGGCACGGCGCCGTGGCGTCGGCGCTGGCGTCCGGGGCGACGTGGTTCGACTGGCTGGGCGGCGTGGACGAGGTCGGGCGCGAGGACGCGATCCGCGTGATCGTGCGGCTGGCGCCGGATCCGGACACCGAGGGCGTCCGTCTCGAGGTGCTGGTGCCGCGCGACGGCGGCGCGCTGGCGTCCATCAGCGACCTGGTCGCCGGCGCGAGCTGGCACGAGCGCGAGGTGGCCGAGTTCCTGGGGATCCGATTCGAGGGCGGGGACGACCGTCCGCTGCTGTTGCGCCCGGGAGCTGTCGGCCATCCGCTGCGCCGGGACGCCGTTCTGGCCGCGCGGGTCGTCCGGCCGTGGCCGGGCGCGAAGGAGCCCGGCGAGACCGTGGCGGCCGGACGCCGGCGGATGGTCCCGCCCGGGGTGCCGGATCCGGAGGTCTGGGGCGAGCGTGTCGGGGAGCCGGCGAGCCCCGAGGAGATCGCGGCGTCCGTGCAGGGCGGCCGTGTGCGGAGGCGACGATGACCCACAGCCCCGCGGTGCCGCACCGCTCCATCGAGCTCATCCGCGAGAACTGCACGTCCTGCATGATCTGCGTCCGGGAGTGCCCGGCCTGGTGCATCGCGCTGTCGAGCCACTCCGAGCCGCTGGACGGATCCCCGCCCGGGCCGCGGCAGCGCACGCACAACGTGCTGGACGCCTTCTCGATCGACTGGTCCCTGTGCCTGTACTGCGGCATCTGCATCGAGGAGTGCCCGTTCGACGCGCTCGTGTGGAGCGAAGCCCTGCCGACACCCTCCTCGACAGCGGAAGGCCTCGTGGCGGAGCTGAGCTGACAAGCCAAGCAGCGACTACGCTGGTGCGGAGCTCTTGAGTCCAGAAAGAAGCACTGCTTGTGACTGACGTCCAAACACTTGACCGGGTCGTGATCCGGTTCGCCGGAGACTCCGGCGACGGCATGCAACTCACCGGCGACCGGTTCACGTCCGACTCGGCCACGATCGGCAACGACTTCGCGACGTTGCCGAACTTCCCCGCCGAGATCCGGGCACCCCAGGGCACGATCGCGGGCGTGTCGAGCTTCCAGCTCCACTTCGCCAACGCCGACATCAAGACGCCGGGCGACAAGCCCGACGTGCTGGTCGCGATGAACCCGGCCGCCCTGAAGGCCAACCTGCCCGACCTCACACGCGGCGGGGTGATCATCGCCGACACCCACGAGTTCACCAAGCGGAACCTGGCCAAGGTCGGTTACTCCTCGAACCCGCTCGAGGACGGCTCGCTGGCGGACTACCAACTGCACGCCATCGACCTCACGGGCATGACCGTGGCGTCCGTCGAGCAGTTCAAGCTGGGCCGCAAGGAGGCCAGCCGGGCGAAGAACATGTTCTCCCTCGGGCTCCTGACGTGGCTCTTCTCCCGTCCGGTCGAGAACACGCTCGCGTTCCTCGACAAGAAGTTCGCGCGGGCGGCCAACATCCGTGACTCGAACAAGGCGGCCTTCCTGGCCGGCCACGCGTACGGCGAGACGACCGAGACGTTCGCGCACCGCTTCGAGGTGGCCGCCGCGCCGGTCCCGCCGGGCACATACCGCCAGATCAGCGGCAACAAGGCGATGGCGCTGGGCCTGATGGCGGGCGCCTCGAAGGCCGGCCTTCCGCTGTTCCTGGGCGCGTACCCCATCACCCCGGCGTCCGACGTGCTGCACGAGCTGAGCCGCGCGAAGGACCAGGGCGTCACGACCTTCCAGGCCGAGGACGAGATCGCAGCCGCCGGTGCCGCGCTCGGGGCGTCCTACGCGGGCGCGCTCGGGGTGACGGTGACGTCCGGGCCGGGCATGGCGCTCAAGTCGGAGACCATCTCGCTGGCCGTCATGCTCGAGCAGCCGCTCGTCGTGGTGGACGTGCAGCGCGCGGGTCCGTCCACCGGCATGCCGACCAAGACCGAGCAGGCCGACCTGCTGCAGTCGCTGTACGGACGCCACGGCGAGGCTCCGGTCCCCGTGGTCGCGGCCCAGTCCCCCGCGGACTGCTTCGCGACCGCCGTCGAGGGCATCCGGATCGCGCTGACCTACCGCACGCCGGTCATCGTCCTGTCGGATGGCTACCTGGCCAACGGTGCCGAACCGTGGCTGATCCCCGACCTGGCCTCGATGGACGCCATCGACCCGAACTTCACCACCGAGCCGAACGGCCCGGACGGCTCGTTCCTGCCGTACCTGCGCGACGACAAGCTGGCGCGGGCGCTGGCCGTCCCGGGGACGCCCGGGCTCGAGCACCGCGTCGGCGGCATCGAGAAGGCGGACGGCACGGGCAACATCTCCTACGCGCCCGACAACCACGAGCGCATGGTCGCCCTGCGGCAGGCCAAGGTGGACGGGATCGTCGCCGACATCCCCGACCTCGTGGTCGACGACCCCTCGGGCGAGGCGAGGGTCCTCGTGCTCGGCTGGGGTTCCACGTGGGGCCCGATCGGGGCCGCGGCGAAGCGCGTCCGTGACAGCGGTCGTTCGATCGCGGTGACGCACCTGCGCCACGTCAATCCCCTGCCCGCCAACACGGGGGAGGTCCTGCGCTCCTACGACCGCGTGATCGTCCCCGAGATGAACAGTGGCCAGATGGCGATGATCCTGCGCGCGAAGTACCTCGTCGACGTGCAGTCCTACAGCCGCGTGCGGGGGTTGCCGATCAGCCCCGCCGAACTGGCTCCCCACCTGATCGACGTCATTGACGGAAAGGACGCCTGATGTCCACCGGACTCGCCGGGATCCCCTTGGCTCTTGAACCCCTGAACCGCAAGGAATTCGTCTCCGACCAGGAGGTCCGCTGGTGCCCCGGCTGCGGCGACTACGCCGTGCTGGCCGCCTTCCAGGGCCTCATGCCCGAGCTGGGCATCAAGCGGGAGAACACCGTGATCGTCTCGGGCATCGGGTGCTCGAGCCGGTTCCCCTACTACGTGAACACCTACGGCATGCACTCGATCCACGGCCGGGCGCCGGCGATCGCGACGGGCGTGGCCGTGGCCCGTCCCGACCTGGCCGTGTGGGTGATGACCGGTGACGGCGATGCCCTGTCGATCGGCGGCAACCACCTGATCCACGCGCTGCGCCGCAACGTGAACATCACGATCATGCTGTTCAACAACCGCATCTACGGCCTGACCAAGGGCCAGTTCTCGCCGACGTCGGAGGCGGGCAAGGTCACGAAGTCCTCGCCCGTCGGCTCGGTGGACCACCCGTTCAACCCCGTCACGCTGGCGCTGGGGGCCGAGGCCTCGTTCGTGGCCCGGACGATCGACTCCGACCGCAAGCACCTCACCTCGGTGCTCGAGGCCGCGATCAACCACCGCGGCGCCTCGCTCGTGGAGATCTACCAGAACTGCCCGATCTTCAACGACGACGCGTTCGCCGGCCTGAAGGACGTCGACTCCCCGGCGCTCATCCCGTTGACGCACGGGGAGCCCGTGGTCTTCGGCGGTGGCCAGCTCTGCGTGGTGCGGGGTGCGTCCGGACGCCTGGAGATCAAGGCGACGTCCGACGTGGCCGCGTCGGACATCCTCGTGCACGACGCGCATTCGGGGGACGCTTCCCTGGCCTTCGAGCTGTCGCAGCTGACCGACACGCAGAACCTGTCGGCGTCGCCGATCGGCATCTTCCGCAACGTCGAGCGGCCCGTCTTCGACGACGAGGCCCGCAACCAGGTTTCGATGCCGGCCGACCGCGAGGCCGCCCTGCAGCGGCTGATCGCCGGTCCGGACACCTGGACGATCGTCTGATCACACCGGCGGGTGGGGCTGGCTCTCTCGGAGCCAGCCCCATCGCTGCATCCGGGCCAGGGTCGCGCCGACGCCGTCCTCGCCGCGGACGACCTCACCGACCTCCTGGGCGCGGCGTCGGGCGTCGGCGTCCGTGGTGAGCAGGCGGATGAGCCGGCCCAGGCGTCCGACTGTGAGGCGGTGGACGCTGACCGGCTCCGGGCCGAGCCCCAACCGGTGCACCCGCCACGCGTGGTAGGGCTGGTCGACGCCGAACGGGACCATCGCCTGGGGCACGCCTGCCGCCAGCGCGGCGTGGGTCGTGCCGGCACCGCCGTGGTGGACGACGCCCGCCATCCTCGGGAACAGCCAGGCGTGGGGCGTGGGTGGGATCGCCCAGACCTGGTCGTTGAGCTGTCCCGGGGTGTGACCCCGAAGGGTTGGCGTCACCACGCGCCGCCCGGACGCCTTCGCCGCGCGGACAATCACCTCGAGGTCGTCGTCCGTGGCGAACCCGGTGAAGGAGCCGTAGCCGACGTGGACCGGCGGCTCGCCCTGGAGCCAGTCGTCGAAGGCGGGGTCCGGTGCGAAGACGGACGCCCTGGGCGCCCACCAGCCCGTCTGGACGGCGTTCGCCGGCCAGTCGGGGGCCGGCGGGACGAGCACCGGACTGGCGGCCACGATCACGGGGTGGGCGTCGGCGTCCGCCGTGACGTCGGCGGTGGACGCGTGCGGGAGCGCCAGTCGGCGGCGGACCTCGGCCGTCAACGGGCCGCCCAGGGCGGTCGCGAGGCGCCACCCGAAGACGGAACCGCGGCGGTCGTGACGCGCGGCATCCGTGTAGTAGGAGTGGGCGACGTTGCTCTCGGGGTGCACGGTCGGCAGTTGGCCGGTGAACGCCACCGTCACCATCCGGACGCCGCGGGCGCGGGCCAGCGCCGCGACGCTCCCCCGGGTGAGGATGCCGGTCAGGACGGTGTCGCCGGGGGTGATCGTGTCGACGAGGGCGTCCGCGAAGGCCGACGCGAGGCGTCCGGTCCAGCGGTGCAGCAGCCAGAGCTGGCCGAACTGTGCGGCTGCGATCCGGCGGCTCCGGCGGCGGTCGTCGAGGGCGTCCGCGACCGAGCCGCGCACGCCGACGAACTCGGCGCCTGAGGGGGCCGCCAGCCCGGCGAACTCCTGCAGCGCCACCACGCGGACGCGCTCGCCGCGCGCCACCAGCCGAGTTGCCAGCGCTGTCAGTGGCTGGACGTCTCCGCGGGACCCGAGCCCGACCAGCACGATCGTCATGGGGTCCACCCTGTCCGGGGCGGGGGCCGTGTGGCAAGGCGAAACCGGCCCAAGGTGTGGACGTGGCGCCTGTGGACGCATAGCTTTCCTCCAACCGCGCATCTCGGCGCGGCACCCCCTGTCCAAGGAGCGGCTCGATGAAGAGATCCGTGCGGCGACGAGTCCCATTGCTGGCTGTCGCAGTCAGTGCCCTGTCCCTGACCCTGGTCCCCGCGAACGCGGTTGCGGCACCTGACCCAGAAGCCCGTCCACCTGCCGCGAAGGTCGAGGCAAACCCCGCCAAGGCCGGCACGTACATCGTGCAGCTCGCGGAGCCGCCCGTCGTGGCCTACTCCGGCGGCGTCTCGGGTCTCAAGGCGACCAAGCCCGCCAAGGGCGAGAAGGTCAACCCCACCAGCGCCGCCGTGAAGGCTTACGCAGACCACCTCGCGAAGCGACAGGACGCCGCGCTGCAGGCGGCCGGGGGCGGCAAGAAGATCTACTCCTACACCTACGCCTACAACGGCTTCGCCGCCGACCTCTCCGCCTCGGCCGCCGCCAAGATGGCGAGCGTGCCCGGGGTCCTGGCGGTCACCCCCGACGAGAAGCTCCAGCTGGACACGGCGTCGACTCCGGCATTCCTCGGGCTCACCGACACCGGCGGGCTGTGGGATCGGTTGGGGGCACCCCAAGATGCTTCGAAGAAGGTGGACGGCGCCGGTGAGGACGTAATCGTCGGCATCGTGGATGGCGGCATCTGGCCCGAGCACCCCAGCGTCAGCGACCGTGACACGGATGGCAAACTGGCGTACCAGCAGGTCCCGGGCTGGCACGGCAAGTGCGTCCCGGGCGAGGAGTTCGACGCCTCGCTCTGCAACCAGAAGCTCATCGGGGCCCGCTACTACAACGCCGGTTGGGGAGGCAACGCGGGCATCGACGCCCAGCTCCCCCACGAGTTCAACTCGCCTCGCGACTTCGGCGGACACGGCACCCACACCGCCACCACGGCCGCCGGCAACTACGGCGTGTCGGCCACGGGGGCGGCCTCCGTGTTCGGCACGGTGAGCGGCATCGCCCCGCGGGCCCGGATCGCTGCCTACAAGGTGTGCTGGCAGACCCCGGCCGGTGGTTCCTGCTTCGCCACGGACAGCGTCGCCGCCATCGACCAGGCTGTCGCCGACGGCGTCGACGTGCTGAATTTCTCGATCAGCGGCTCGCGGACCAACGTGCGCGACGCGGTCGAGATCGCCTTCATGTACGCGGCGGACGCAGGCATCTTCGTCGCCGCCTCGGCCGGCAACAGCGGACCGGCGACGTCGACGGTGGCCCACCCCGGTCCTTGGTTGACCACCGTGGCAGCCGGGACGCACAACCGCGACGGCAAGGGCTCGGTGACGCTCGGCAACGGCACCACCTACCAAGGGGCGTCCGTGGCGACCCCCGTCGGCCCCGCGCCGCTGATCGACTCCGCCGCGGCTGGGAAGGCTGGGGCAGACCCCACCCAGGTGGCCCTCTGCTACTCCTCGGCCGATGGAGGCAACGTGCTCGACCCGGCCAAGGTGGCGGGCAAGATCGTCGTCTGTGACCGCGGCGCCACGGCCCGGGTGAACAAGAGCCTCGCCGTGCAGGAGGCCGGAGGCGTCGGCATGATCCTGGTCAACACATCAGTCACTTCCATCAATGCCGACTTCCACTTCGTCCCGACCGTGCATCTGGCTCACACCGACCGCGCGGCCGTCAAGGCTTATGCCGCCACGGCGGGGGCAACGGCCACCATCAACCAGGCCACGATCGTGGACGACGCCGACGCCCCGTTCACGGCGTCCTTCTCCTCGCGCGGTCCGCTGCAGGCGGCGGGCGGCGACCTGCTCAAGCCCGACCTCATCGCGCCCGGGCAGGACATCCTCGCGGGCGTCGCGCCCCCAGGAAACGCCGGTCGCCTGTTCGACCTGTACAGCGGCACGTCCATGTCCAGCCCGCACGTGGCCGGCCTCGGCGCGCTGATGAAGCAGGCGCACCCCGACTGGTCGCCGATGGCCATCAAGTCCGCGCTCATGACGACGGGCTACGACCTCCTCGATGGGGGCACACCGGCCCCGAACACGAACCCGGTCCTGATCTTCCGTCAGGGCGCCGGGCACGTGGACCCGAACAAGGCCGTCGACCCCGGCCTCGTGTTCGATGCGGGGTGGAACGACTGGCTCGCCTTCATCTGCGCCACGCAGCCGCAGGGCCTTGATGCCGTGTGCACCCAGCTCACGGCGTTGGGCTACTCCATGGACGCCAGCAACTACAACAGCCCGTCCATCTCGATCGGAGCCCTGGCCGGCCGGCAGACGGTCAAGCGCACGGTCACGAACGTGTCGGACGCCACCGCGACCTACACCGCCACCGTCTCCGGGTTGGTCGGGTTCACGGTCGCCGTCAGCCCTGCCTCACTGGAGTTGGAGCCGGGCGAGAAGGGCACCTTCGACGTCACGATCACCCGCACGACCGCCGCGCTGAACGCCTACTCGGGCGGACAGCTCACGTGGTCGGACGGGACCCACACCGTTCGGATCCCCATGGTCGTCCGTCCCGTGGCGCTCGCCGCACCGGCCCAGGTCTCCGGGACGGGTGGCCCGATCAGCTACAACGTGGCGTTCGGCTACAACGGTACGTTCACCGCCACGCCACGCGGCCTGGTCCCGGCGACCGTCACGCCCGGGACCGTGGCCGACGACCCGACCAACGGCGCCTGCTCACTCACATCCCCGAACGCGCAGTTGATCCCGGTCAGCGTTCCGGCAGGGACGACCTACGCCCGCTTCTCGTTGTTCGACGAGGACGTGAACGCGGGCACCGACATGGATCTGTGCGTCTTCCAGGGCACCACCTTGGTGGGGAACAGCGGCTCGGGAACGTCCGCCGAGGAGGTCAACCTGCTCACCCCGGCGGCCGGCGCC
Organism: Propioniciclava sp. LT432; assembly: GCF_059515965.1. Lineage (NCBI taxonomy): Bacteria > Bacillati > Actinomycetota > Actinomycetes > Propionibacteriales > Propionibacteriaceae > Propioniciclava > Propioniciclava sp. LT432. The sequence goes on from NZ_JCAKNE010000003.1 coordinate 27,206, forward strand.
TACACCGCGGTCGTCCACGGCTGGGGCGTCGTCGGGTCGTCGCCGTTCAAGCTGCACACGTGGCTGCTCGACGGCACGGACGCCGGCAACATGACCGTCTCCGCGCCGGGGTCAGCGACACTGGGGGAGACGGGGACGATCGGGCTCACGTTCACCGGTCTGGCACCGGAAACGCGCTACCTGGGGTCGGTCGTCTACGGTGGTGCAGCCGGCATGCCGAACCCGACGATCGTCCGGGTCGACATGCCGTAGCAGGCAACAAACCCGGAGGGGCGGTGGCGCGAGCCACCGCCCCTCCGGCGTGTCGGCACCTCGGGCTTGTCTCAGGACCCTGCGTTCGCTCCTGCGCCATGGACGACGCGATCCAGCATGGCCGCCACATGGCGATACTTCTGGACGAGCCGCAGGTGGGTTTCGTCAGGCAGCCGCTCCAACCGCGCCGGGTCCGCGTTGTCGGCGAGGTGCGCCCTCTTCACCAACACGGCCAGTGGGTTCGCCGCGACGCGCATGAAATAGGCGTCGCCCTCGCCGGGGCGCCGGGACAGCGCGTCCACGGCGGCGACGACTTCCTCATCGAACCGCTCGGCCAGGTCGTCGATCGTGGTGTCGGTGTCCTCCACGATGTCGTGCAGCCACGCCACCGTCAGCGCTTGGGCCGGCGCACCGGCCTCCTGAACTCGCACCACCACGCGCTCCACGTGGTGGATGTAGGGCGCGCCCGACTTGTCCGTCTGTCCCGCGTGCGCAGTCCTCGCCAACGCCTCTGCCTCGTCCGTGGCCGCCCGTCGTAGGTCGATCATGCGAGCCGTCCTTCCGCGATTGGTCCTTGCCGTCCTCGTCGTCGCAGGCGTCGCCGGAACCGTTCCGCAGCTGACTCTGCCCCTCGATCATGGCGGCACCTTCGCGCCCGGGTCACCTCCTCGTGGCCCTCCGTCCCTAGGGTCGGCTCCCCTCATGCCGGACTCGGCCTTCTTGTGGGTTTGACCTTGGGTCCCGTGGGGCAAGGTGGAGGACAACGAGAAGGAGTCCTAATGGCCCGCAACACCCGTACCCCTGCCCGCATCCTCATCGTGACGACCAGCACGCCCGCCTACGAGACGGCCGGCTACCGCACCGGCCTGTGGCTGAGTGAGCTCACCCACTTCTACGACGTGGTCGTCGAGGCCGGCCACGACGTCACGATCGCCAGCATCGATGGTGGGCTGGTGCCGCTCGACCCGGAGAGCCTGTCGCTCCCCATGCTCGCGATGGGCGGGACGAAGCGCCGCTACCGGGACGCGTCCTTCATGGACCTGCTCGACCAGACACCGACCCTCGAGGACGTCGCCGACCAGGACTGGGACGCGGTCTACCTCACCGGCGGGCACGGCACCATGTTCGACTTCCCACACCACGAGGTGCTCGGGTCGATCCTGGCCACGACCTTGGAGGACGGCGGCGTCATCGCGGCGGTGTGCCATGGTCCGGCGGGATTCGTCGGGGCTCGGCTCAGCGATGGTTCACCGCTGGTCGCCGGACGCCACGTGACCGGTTTCTCGTGGCCCGAGGAGAAGCTCGCGAAGCGCGACAAGGCCGTACCGTTCCGTCTGGACAAGGCGCTGAAGGCGGAGGGGGCGAAGTACACCCAGGCGCTCCTCCCCATGGCTGAGAAGGTCGTCGTGGACGGCGTGCTGGTGACGGGCCAGAACCCCACCAGCGCCGCGGGTGTCGGCAAGGCCGTCGTGAAGCTGCTGAAGAAGAACCGCGTCGCATCACGCTGACGCCGCGATCAAACGGCGCCGCCGATCGACAGCGCGTGCACGTGAGGTGCCCCGCGGCTGCGCTGGTGACTCGTCAGGCGTGGAGACTCACCGTGCCGTCCATGCGCTCGCGAGCTCCGCGGCAGCGGCGGCCCGCGGAATGCGCTCCTGCTCCAGGCGCCGATCACCCTGCCGTACCAGGGCCAGCGCGTCGAGCTCCGCCACTGTGAGGTGGCCGATCACCCCGCGGAAGGGTTGCGGCTCATCGACGGCGAGATGCTCATGCGTGCGCCACGTCCCGGCGTCCATCAGGACGGACTCGACGCGCGGCAGCGCTTGGCGCAACTGGCCCAGGATCTGGAAGCCGTAGGTGTCGAGGTCGCCCCAGTACGCAACGTCAGCTCGGGCGACCCACGGCACCTCGGCGAGCACGGGGGCGGCGAAGCCCATGCCGTGCAGGGCCACGGTGCGCGGGAGTTCGGGCAGCGTGCCGAGCGTGGTGGCGTTCTCGCAGATGAGCACCCGAGCGGGTTCGACGTCGAGGGCCCGCAGACCAGCCAGGTCGACGGAGAAGTCCGGAGGCCCCGGCAGCAGGGTCGGGTCGAGCGCCCTGACCCGGAACCGCACCGCCACGCGGCGCAGCCCGGTGCCCTCCTCGCCGGCGATACCGCTGACAAGGGCTTCCACGAGCGCGCGGTGCCGCTCCAGCCACTTGGTGTGGACGCCGACGACCGGCAGCTCGCGCTCCCACAAGCCCGTGGAGGGGTTGGCCACGATCCACGCCACCACGGCGAGGAGCCGGACGACATCGGCTTCATCGAGGGCGCCCAGCCTGCGGGCCTGGGCGCGGATCGCGTCGGTCAGGTCGGCGTCCGGCCAGACCTCGCGCAAGCGGGCGACCCCCTCGAGCCCGCGCTGCCACGTTTCGGACTGTCCGGAGAGCCGTGCCAAGGCCGCCGGCGTGCCTGTGGCGCGTTCGGGGAGCCGTTGGGTGCCGAAGTTGGTCCACGCTCGCGTCGACCACTCGACGTGGATGCCGTCGGTCCGCTCGAAGCGCTGCCACGCCTGCACCCAGGCGGCCACGGCGTCCGGGTCGCTTGCCATGACCGACTCCGTGGGTGGGTGCAACGGACGCCAGCGCACGGCCCCCGCTTCCGCGTCCGCGTCGGTGACGGACGCCGCCAGCCACGCCGGCCAGTGCGCGCGCCACTGCTGCGCGGCCCAGCCGCGGAAGTCCGCGACCGACCTCACAGCAACGCCTCCTGCAGATCCTGCTGGTCCTGCGTGAAGGCCTCGTCGTCGGCCTCGAAGGGCAGTTCCTGCACCTGCGATCGTCGTCCGGAGTCGTTCGTCACCATGACCACACCGCCAACGTAGTCGTCGATGGTCTGCAGCATCTTCATGGGCGTGGCCAACAGCAGCTGGAACCCGAACTTCTTGAACACCTCCAGGCCCGCCTGGGTGAACGTGTGGTCGGCCTTGTCGAACGCTTCGTCGATCACGACCAGCGCGTAGGTCGGCTCGGACTGCCCGCTGGGCGCGAGCTGGAACCGCAGGGCCGCCGCGAGGCAGAACGTGACGAGCTTCTGCCGCTCGCCTCCCGAACGCCCACCGGACCCGGTGAAGACGTCGAGTTGCTCACCGGATTCACCCACCACGCGGGCCTGGAAGTGGACGTGCTGGCGCGTGTCGAGGCAGCGCTCGCGCCACGCCCGATCCGCCGGGTCGGAGGAGCCCAGCCGGTCGAGGATGCCCTTCATCAGCGTGAACCGCCGCTCGGCCACCACGCGCTCCTCACCCCCGTTGGAGGCGAACACCGCACTCGCCGACCCCGAGATGATCTCGTTGAGGGTGGACAGGAAGGTGTCGACGTCGGGCAGCGCCCTGTCCTTCACCTCGATCTGCAGGTGCCCGCCGGGGGTGAATTCGGTGAGCCGCAGCGAACGGTTCACCTCGTCGACCCGCAGCCGGATCGCCCGTCGCGCGCCCTTGATCTTCGTTGACAGCTGGCTGATGTTGTTGCGCGCCTGGCTCTGCAGCAGGTCGAAGAACCTCTGCTCGAACGTCGGCAACCCGTCGCGTTCGAGCACCGTGAGCCGCTCGAGGTACTCGGGCAGGTAGCCGATCTCGTCGGCCCAGTCGGCCGACTGCGACGGCCACCCGTCCCGGTAGCCGGCCATCTGGCGGGTGATCCTGCGGGTGAGGGTGGCCCGCTCCCGTTCCAGCGTGATCGTGCGGTCGCTGAGTTGCTGGCGCAGGAGCACCTCGAGTCGGTCGGCAGGAGCGTCGAGCTGACGGGCGCGCTCGGCCAACTGGTCGGCGATGACCTCCGGCACGGGCTCAGCGGCGGCGAGTGTGGCGTCCAAGTCGTCCAACCTCGTTTCCAGGCGGCGCACCTCGCCCTCCACACGGTCGCGGCGGGACGCCAGCGTGCGGCGCGCCTCCTCGGCCTGCGCGACAGCCTCGTCGGCCCGCGCGAGCGCCCGCTCGAGGTCGGGCAGGTCGGCGTGTTCGAGCCGCAGGCGGTCGATCCTGTCGCGGGTGGTGGCGAGCTGGGCGTTCAGGGCGGCCACGTCGAGGTCATCCCAGTCGATGCCTTCGAGCCGGGCGAGGGCCGAGCGCAGGGCCTTGCGTCGCTCGTCGCCCCGGCCCAGCTCTTCGACCGCCCGTTCGGCCTCGGCCACCGCTCGCGTCGCCTCGGCGAGGTGGGCCTCGAGCTCGGCCTCCTTCGCCTCCGTCGAGAAGCCGAGCACCCAGCGGCTGCGATCGTCGACGTGGCGCCGGTCGTCCTTCTCGTGGAGGCTGAGCGAGTGCTTCACCTGACCCGCGCGGGTGACCGCGCGGTCGTGGTGGCGGAAGTCATGCGGGTGCTCCACGCAGGCGTAGTCGAAGCGGCGCCGCAGTCGGTCGGCGAGCCACCCGGCGTGCGGGCCTTCCGCCAACTCCAGCTTGGCGAGCAGGGACACCTCATCGGGCTCGACGTCGGAGCCCGGCGCCACACCCTCGCCCACCCGCTCGTACACCAGCCGCGTGCCGAGGAACGACGCGTCGACCACCTCGGACGCCGCCAGGTAGTGGGCCTCCGGCACCACGAGCGTGCGCGCGAACGACCCCAGGACGCGCTCGATGGCGCCGCGCCACCCGGCCTCAGCAGCCCGAACCTCCACCAGCTCGCCCACGAACGGCAGCAGCGACGTCGGCACCTGCAGCCGCTCGGCCAGCAGTTGCCGGGCCTCCAACAGCTTCTCGTCGAGGTTCGAGCCGTGCCGGCGCAGGGCCGCGAGCGCGGTCTCGATCCCGTCACGCTTCTCGCGAGCACTGCGGCGACGCATGGCGGCGTCCAGTTCGGCGTCCTTGCGCTCGCGCTCCTCGGCCTCGAACCGCTCCGCCGCAGCTTGGACACCCGTCTCGAACGCGCCCACCGCGTCGGGGCCGGCGGGCCACTCCAGCCCCACCACGGACGCGCTGCGCGCCAGCTCATCGACCCGCGCCTGCGCGCGCCCGAGTTGGCCCTGGATCGACTCGACCAGTTGCTCCAGCGTGCCCAACTCGGCTCCTGCCGAGCCGTCCAGGGCCCGCTGCGCCTCTGTGCGGACGCCCTGCAGCTCCGACAGCCGACCCTCGGCGCGCTCCAGTTCCGCCTCCAGCCCGACGAGTCGTGGCCGTTCGCGAGCGAGTGAGGCCTCGGCGTCCGACTTGGCCCGGGCGGTCAACCACGTGACCAGGTGGGCCTCCTCCTCGGCCAATTGGGCCAGCGCGCTCTCGGCGTCCGCGTGGTGGTCGGCGAGGCCGCGCAACGGGGTGAGCACCTCGACCTGGCGGCGGGCGTCCACCACCGAGGTGTGCGCCAGAGTGAGCTCCTCGAACTGCTCGACCGTCTCGGAGCTGAGCTGGAAGGTGTCGGGCTCATCGAGCATGAAGTCGCGGAACAACGAGTCGAGGTTCGTCAGGTTCTTCGCCGACTGGGTCTTGTGCAGCAACAGCTGGGCCTGCTCGCTGCCGAGACCCATGCGCTTGCGGAACTTCGCCGAGAAGCCGGTGTAGGCGTCTTGGCTGAAGATCTCCCAGTGCGGGAAGGCCTGCTGCACGCGTCGGTTCTCGATGCCGTCCTTCGCGTAGGACTGCAGCGACAGCAACTCGACGGCCTCTGGCGCCATGATGAACATCGACCGCACGTCGGCCGGGTTGGTCGACCCCGCTCGCAGGTGGAACAGCCGGATGAGCGTGGTGCGGGTGCCGTGCCCGTCGTCGAAGGTCAGCGCGACGCCGCTCCAGTTGGGCCCCTTGCGCAGGAAGGCGGTGCCCACCTCGCCGGTCGCCTCGTCGGTCTCGCGCTTGTAGGCGCCGAGGATGTAGGTGACCAGGTTGCGCTCGCGGTCACCGGTCTCGGTACCCTGGGCGGCCGCGTTGAACTTGAGCTTGGCGGGCCGCACCATCAACGCGGCCATCGCGTCGAGGATCGACGACTTGCCGGCCCCCGACGGACCCGTGAGCAGCAGTCCGCGGCGGGGGACGGCGAAGGACCGCGCGCCGTCGAACGTGCCCCAGTTGACGAGCTGGACGCGGCTGAGGCGGTGCTGGCCCATCACGCCTCCACCAACCGCGCCAGGTCGTGGGTGATGACGGCCACCTCGTCGGCGCCGAACACCAACGCGAGGATCGGCGAGATCTCCCACCGCTCCTCGTCGTCGGTCGGGAGCAGCACGGAGTTCTTCTTCATCTTGTTGATCGACGCGCCGATGCGGTCGTCGAACCCCTTCTTGTCGCTCAACTCGGCCGGGCGGTAGCTGCGCAGCTGGTCTTCGATCTCGTCGCGGCCCACGAACGTGCGCGCTGCGGTGCCCTGCCCGGCGAGCAGGCGCCGGCGCAGGAACAGGACCAGTGCCGTGTCGAGCAACGTCAGCGGGTGGCTGCGGACCACGCGGGGGGCGTCCTCGACCGCGAGGTTGCGGACGAAGGCGATGCCGGCGTCGGTGTCGACGACCAGGTCGAGGTACAGGTCGGCCAACCGCGCGCGGACCAGCTGCTCATCGCGAACCAACGCCGACCACAGCCGGCCCTCCCCCTCGGAGCCGCGCAGGTACGGCCCCCGGATCAACTGCAGCAGCACGCGCCGGGTGGCCGGGGACAGCTCACCGTGGTCGACGACCTCGTCGGCCACGACGTCGTCGAACTCGTCGGGGGTGTCGGCCGCGCGACGCGGGACGGGCTGCATCGTCATGCTTCACTCCAGTGCTGGGGTACCTCACTGAAAACGTAGCGGGGCGCACTGACATTCTTCGTGCGGCCACTCGGCGACGTCCACGACCACGTCTCGTGCTCGGGTGTGGCGATGGCATGGTCCGTAGCCAGGAGCAACATGCCGACGATGGACGCCAACCCCTGCGTCGCCGGGAACCGGGCCAACACCTCGCCGGCCGTCGCCGTCGGTGTGTCGGCCAGCGTGGCCGCGATGTGGCGCTGCAGCTCGGGGAAGTCGATCTCCGTGAGGCGGACGAGCGCCCGGAGGTGTTCGATGTCCAGCGGCGTGGTGGCGTGCTCGACCACCTCGGTCTGGGTGCGGAGGTCCGCGGGGTTGTGCAGCGCCCACGCTCCGATGGACGAGATCGGCACGGACGTGAGGTCGAGGCTGCGCCCGACCTCCTTGATCGGCGAGAGGCGCTGCAGTGCTGCGTAGGCGGCCTGCTCGGCGCGCTCAAGGGCGTCCGCGAGGCGCTTGTGCTCGCGATACTCCTGGGTCTCGACGAAGCGGCGCAGGCTGCGGGAAAAGCTCGTCAGGGTCTGGCGCACCTGGGCGCTCTCCTGCTGCAAGGTGGTGAGGAACTGCCGCAGGAAAGCGGCGTCCGACCCCGCGAGGGCTTGGGTGAACGAGCGCTGCAGGACGGCGTCCACGGCCTCGTCGAACGCATCGGTGAGGGCCGGGTCGAGCAGCAGGCGGTGGAAGGCGGCGAAGGTGCGGCCGGCGTCCGACTCCTCGATGACGTCGACGCCGGCGAACACCCGCGCGAGCACGGACCCGCGCGACCCGTCGTTGGTGATGATCTGCTCGCGCAGGCCTTGGTTGAGGCGGTCGAGGTCGTCGGCGACCTTGGCGAAGTCGCCGGGCACCTCGCCCGCCAGGCGCAGGATCTCGCGGAGGCGTTCGGTCGCCTCGATGTCGCTCATGGGCTCGAACTCGCCGGACTCGACGCGGGCGATCTCGGCGTCGAGGCGGTCGCGCTCGGCGCGCAGCGAGTCGAGGCGGCTCGTGGGCTCGGGGTCGGAGTCGCGCGCGAGCCCGGAGAGGAGGTCTGCGAGATTGCTCAGCCGCGACGACGTGACCGCCGACTGCGGTTGTTCGACCGCCGTGACGAACCGGACTGCGTCGGCGGCGTCCCGGGAGAGCTCGACGGTCTCCTCGCGGCTCTCGGTCGGACGCCGGATGAGGATGCCGTCGCGGATCCACGCGGCAACGTACTGCTGGGCGGTCTGCGGGAGAGCGAAGCCCGCGTCGCGCAGCTCGTCGAGGTCGTCGGCGACGCCCGCGACGAACTCGGCGTAGGTGAGGATGCGGTGGTCGGCGAAGCGGCCCGAGAAGATCGCGACCATCGCCGGCATGAGGTCGGCGCGCAGCAACTTGAGTCCGGCGGACTGGCTGGCCCTCTGCGCCGTGACCGCGCTCCCCGTTCGTCCGGCCATGGGGGCAGTGTAGGGGCGGACGCCGTGCGCGCCGGTGAAGTCCCCTGCCAGGTCAGCGGCAGCTCGGAGTGTTCGCGGGTTCACGCCGACAGTTTCGCCTCGGGCTGCCATGGAAACGGATAACCGCGTATCCTTGCGTATGGATCGATCTGCGAAAGGATCTGAGGGGTATGGGCTGGCCAAGCGTGGGGGTTGAAACTTTGGATTGGCGCGACTCGTGGCGTACGTACGAGGCCGCCGTCGTCCCTGCCATCGCTGGATTGGAGGTCGAGTCCTCGCTCGACCCCGGGACGGCCGCCCGCGTCGGCGCCGCGCAACAGTCGATCACCGCGTTCGACGCGGAGATGACCGAGCAGTTCGGACCCCTCGAATTGGGCACCATCGACACCGTCCTCCTGCGTTCGGAGGCGTCGTCGTCGTCACAGATCGAGCACCTCACGGCATCGGCCAAGCAACTCGCGCTCGCCGAACTCGGCGTGTCGAAGAGTGTCAACGCGCGGCTCGTCCGCGCCAACGTCGCCGCCATGGAAAGCGCCGTCACCACTGGGGAGTTCAGCACCGAGACCGTCGTGGCCATGCAGCGCGACCTCCTCGGCGAGACCGGGTTGCACGTCGGCGTCCGTCACGAACAGGTCTGGATCGGAACGTCCGGGTCAAGCCCGATCGGCGCCGCCTTCGTTCCGCCCCACCACGATCGCGTCCAGGCGAACCTGACCGACCTGTGGCAGTTCCTGACCCAGGACGCCCGCCTCCCCCTCGCCCACGTGGCCGTGGGCCATGCCCAGTTCGAAACGATCCACCCCTTCGTCGACGGGAACGGGCGGGTGGGTCGAGCGATCGTGCACAGCTACCTGCGCCAGCGACGCCTCACCAGCCACGTGACCGTGCCGATCTCCGCAGGACTACTCGCAGACACGGCCGGCTACGTGCGCGCGCTCACCGCGTACCGAAGCGGTGACCCCTTACCGATCGTGGGCGAGTTCGCGCGAGCTGCGCTCGACGCCGCTGCCGTCGGTCGTGAACTTCTTGCCGAGCTCCGAGACATCAGGGGGACATGGGAAGAGCGGCTCGCTGCACGGCGCGACTCGGTCGCGTGGCGCATCGCCGACCAACTCGTCGGCCATCCCGCGGTCACGGCCGAACTTGCCGCCACGCGCAACGGCGTGTCCGCGGCGGCGACACGCAATGCCATCGCCGCGCTCGTGGATGCGGGCATTCTGGTCAAGGCATCCGTCGGACGCCGCAACCAGGTCTGGGTGGCCGAGGAGATCACCTCGTGCTACGACCGCCTCGCCGTGCTCATGGGCCGCCGTCAGGCTTGGTGACCGCGTAGCATCGCGCTGACGCCCGACCCAGCCAAGGAGGTCCCGCATGGTGAAGCTGCCGGATGTGTCGAAGGGCAAGGCCCTGCTGGCCACCCTCGCCACGATCATCACGCCGAAGGTGATGGAGCTTCTGCAGGATCCGGCACGCGCCGAGCAGGCGAAGCAGTTGCTGGAGCGACTCGCGGCCGCCACAAAGCCGCGGACGGCCGACGCGCGGCTCGCTGCCAAGATCGCCGCCGTTCGTGCCCACGTTGACATGTTGGAGCCGGGTGATGTCGGGTACGCCCAGCGCGACTCCCTGCGTGCGCAGCTGAGCGGGTTGGAGAAGAAGCGCTCCTTGGTCATGGGTGCCTACACCGGACGCGAGCGGTCACGGCAGCTCAAGGGGATCTCCAAGCAGGTCGACGACGTTCTCGCTCAGTTGCTGCAGGCCGCGGACGGGACGTCCCATCCGTCGTAGGGTCGCCTGCGGGTGGCAGGCGGCACCCCAGATGCCCATTGTGCGCCCAGGGAACTCGGTGCGGCCGCCGCCGGCCTATCCAGCCTTGCCCGAGTTCGCGCTGAAGAACGGACGGAGATGCTCCCGCAGAGCGGGATCGCAGACGTACACGAAGGTGCCCCGCATGCCGCGCGTGAGCAGGACGGCATAGATGTTCGTGATGTACGTCAACAGGTCGTCGTCGGTGACCTGGCGCCCCAGCTTGGGGTTGTTCTCCTTGCCCTTCTTGTCGTGGTAGTTCGCACGGTCGACCACGATGCGTGCGGACGCCTCGTCGTAGCGGAGGTCCGGCCCGATGATGACGCCCGCGTAGTTGAGGTCATAGCCCTGCACGGTGTGGATGGAGCCGACCTCGAGCACGGACCCGGGCGCGTTGATCCAGTCCTTGTCGGTGGCGTTCCAGCGCAGCGCCAACCTGTCGACGGTGATGTCGAACGCGCCCTTGTCGGACTTGCTCACCCAAGGCCACGCGAAACCGGCGACCAGCCGAGCGAGCCCGACCTCGGCGTCCAAACGCAACAGCTCGGCGCGCATGTCCGCCGGGTCATCGAAGAAGCGCAGGTCGTACCCATCGAAGGAACGTGGCTCGGGCGGGAGAGCGCTGAGGGCTCGACGAACGTAGTCGATGTAGTCCGCGCCACCGGCGACGCGCATCTGGGAGAGGAGGGGGTAGTACCGCCCCTGGCTCTTGGCCTCCCCGATGACCGCGTCGACCGTCTCCTTGGCCAGGTCGGCCGGACGGACTGACTGCAGAGGGTCGAACAGCAGCACCTGCACGCGGCTGCGAGCGACGATCCAGTCCAGTTGGGTCTTGGCGGGGTCGTCGGCGTGGAAGAGCCTCTCGTTGATCCGTCGGAAGTCCTCGTTCCGGACGCCCGAGGACTGGTTGGCCCTCAGGTTGAGCCGGTGTGCCTCGTCCACGATGAGCACGTCGTAGACGTGCTCGCTCTTCCCCACGTCGAACGGGGTGAGCACCATGTCCGCGCTGAGGCCCGGCGTTGACCTGAAGACCTTCTTGATCGAGTCCCGGAGCGACTGCTGAGGCACGACCAATCCGATCCGGACGCCGTCGAGGAGCTCAGCATGCCCCTCGGTGAAGAATTCGGAGAACATCGAGTCCGCGTCCGGCTCGTCACTCGGATTCAATTGCCGAATGTCCTGGAGCAGCTTCATCAGGTAGATCGCCACGATGGTCTTGCCGGTGCCCGGGTCGCCCTGGACGACGGCGCTGCCACCGGTGCCCTGCTCCAGGTCCTCGAAGAGTCCCTCGACGATGTCCAGCACCGCGATGGCCTGATCGTGGGTCAGCGCCTTGTACGGCGACAGCTTGAACAAGTCGCTGTTCTCTATCTCCCGGATCGTCCGGGTGAACAGGCCCTTGTCCTTGAGCGCGTCGAAGATGGCATCGAAGGTGGCCTGGTAGGTCTGTCGGTCGTAGTAGTCGGCGTTCGTGATGCCCTCGTTGCGGTTGAGCACCTGATAGGTCCCATCGCCGGCGAGCAGCTTGATCAAGGTCGACTCGAGGTCCAGACAAACGGACTTGTTGAACGTTTCGTCCAACACCACCCGGAGGAGGTTCAACCGCTTCTTGGACGGCGAGTCGGCATGACTTCTCATCCGTGAGGCCAAGTTGAGTGTCTCGCCGACGTAGACCTCCTGGTCGCCGTTCAGGACGTAGACGACCGGCCAGTTCGTGTACTGCCGGTCAAGGCTTGCCCACCTCGGTGGCTGGCCCGGTACGAAGTCGAGCTCGTCAATCCTGAAGGTCGCCATACTTCGTGCTCCGGCCGCGGGCCTTTTCGGTGGGGTACTTCTGGCGTGTCACAGCCAGCTTGTCAAGGACGATGCGCCCGGGATCAAGGTCGAGCCTGTCGGCGAGCAAGTAGCAGTAGGTCAGGACGTCAGCCAGTTCTTCGGTGACCTTGGCTGGGTCGGCATCCGGGTTCCACTGGAAGCACTCCAACAGTTCCGCCGCCTCGATCGAGATGCTCTTCGCCAAGTTCTCCGGCGTGTGAAATTGAGCCCAGTCGCGCTCGGCGACCATGCCACGCAGGGCGTCTGTCACCGCATCAGGTCCGCTCATGTCGTCCACAAGCGCAGGCTACCCAAGGTCGACGGGGCGTGCCGCGGGATGAACCCGTGCCGATCGAAAGCGACCCTGTCAACGAGTTGCCTCGAGAATTGTCAGCGGCGCCGGCGGAGGCCGACGAGGTGCTCGTCGAGGGCGCGCGCGTGCTGACCCCGGACCACCGCGCCGTCCTGGCCGTCAACGAGCGGCTGCGGTACGGACCACTCAAGGCCGGCTACCACGGCGGGGCCGCCCCGGCCGAGGTAGTCGTGCCGGTCGCGGTGCTCGCGCCAGGCACGGTGTCCCACGACCTCGTGGCCGCGCCGGTGGCCGAGCCGGTCTGGTGGGACCTGACGAACGCGGCGTCTCCTCCGGGGGCGGAGGCCTCGGTCAGCCTCGCGCCCGTCACTCCCCCGGCCGCCCAGCCGGACCTGTTCACCGAGCCCGCACCCGCGGCGTCCGGCGGGGTCGGTCAGGCGCTGCTGGCCAGCGAGACGTTCCGCGCGCAGAAGAAGCTGGTCGGACGCCTCGCCGTCACCGACGAGTCCGTCGCGAAGCTGGTCGACGGGTTGGTGTCCGCCGCCGACCGACGGCTGTCCTCGACGCGCGTGGCCCTGCTGCTGGGCGTGCCGGTCAACCGCGTGCCGATGGTGATGAGCCAGGTCGCGAAGCTGCTGAACGTCGAGGGCTACCCCGTCGTGTCGTCCGACCCGACCACCCAAGCGGTGTCATTGGATGCCGTCTTGCTCACGGAGCAGTACGGCGTCGGCCTGTGAGGTCAGGCCTGCCGCATCGTGCGTCACGCTTGGCGGAGCACCCCGTCCATCCCGTCAACCAGTCTCTCGGCCGCCTTCATCAGGTCACCGGCACGCGTCGCCGTCATCACGGCAGCCGAGTACTGGGCCTCAGTCTTGGCGTTGATCAGCCGAGACAGGTGCGGCGCAAGGCTCTGGCCCGGCTGAGTGGACCGAAGCAGATCCACCGCCTCCGCGTGGCTCACGCCAGCTGCGCGTTTCCCGAGCACCGCGCCACAGATGGCATCGCTGGCCGCGATGCCTGCCAGCACCGCGAGCGAAGCGATGGTGCTCGCGATCTGCGGGATGTCGTAGTCCTCTCCGAACTCGCTGACGAGGTCGGCTGCCTGCAGGAACGAGTGCGCCTGCTGCGCGCGGACATTCGCTTCGCTGCGCGTCATCGGGCGGGTGCGTGGAGCCATCACCGGGACCCTCCCAACAGTCGCTTGATCTCGATGCCGGTCAAGGTGCGCGCATCCGCGCGGAGTGACTGGGCGAACGGGTCACCCTGTGCCACCAGCCGGTCGAGCTCGTCCCTGCTCACCGGGAACAGCTGTGCCCGGTTTCCCGTCAGCTTGCGAACCTGCTCGGCGACCTCATCGAGAATGTCGGCAGCCTGCTCCGGTGACACCCCGGGCTCCCACACGACCAGGATGTCGATGTCCGACCCCGGCCCCGCCTCCCGGCGGGCGAAGGAGCCGAAGAGCGCTGTGCCCGCCGCGCGATCACGAAGAGCGGAATCGAGGATCTCGGCAACCCGCTCCTCCGTGGTCGCCGGGGCCGCGAGGATCTGCTCGAGCGGCGGCCACAGCACATGGGCACGGTTGAGGGTGTAGGCGTTCGCAGCGCCCACGGACTGTACGTCCAGCAGCCCGATGTCGACGAGTTCACGCAGGATTCGCTGGGTCGTCCGAAGCGATGCCACCCCGCTCAGCTGGTGGATGCGCCGGCCCGAGGCCGGTTCCGCGAGCACCGCGAGCCGGTGCAGGATCCGCGCCCGGTTCTCACCGAGGACGGCGTACTCCGGATGACTCAGGTCCATGGCTGCCCTCCTCCGCGGCACGGTGACTACATTCGTGGATCATGTGACTACCCTACAGCATCAAGTGACCCCCGATTCACATCACCGACCCCTCCACGGCGACCCACGTCCAGCGCAAGAGAGAGCCTTGCCGCGGATGACGGTCCCTTCCCTCACCAGCTTCTTGAGGAAGACGCGGGGTGACACGCCCACCCTGCCGCCGAGGGAGCCGGTCACGGCGTCCGCGAGGGTGCCGACGTAGGCGTCGTCGACGACAGTGCGGACGCGCGCCCGCGTCCACTACGCGCTGACCGTCGGCGAGGCCGAGCTGACCGAGGTGGAGCGCAACGCCGCGCGCGGGGCGTCCGCCCTCGACGCGATCGACCTCGATCTCACCGACTGATGAGCGGTCTCAACTGATGGCGGGCTTCGACCTGCTCCACCCCGTCGTGCAGCACCACGTCGTCAACACATTGGGGTGGAGTTCCCTGCGCCCGCTCCAAGATGCGGCGATCGAGCCGCTGCTCGCCGGGTCGGACGCGCTGCTGCTCGCCCCCACCGCCGGCGGCAAGACCGAGGCCGCCCTGTTCCCCGTGCTGAGCCGGATGGCCGCCGAGGACTGGCCCGGCACGTCGGTCCTCTACGTGTGCCCCCTCCGGGCGCTGCTGAACAACCCCGAAAGCCACGTCGACTCGTATGCGGCTTGGCTGGGCAGAAGGGCGGCGGTTCGCCACGGGGACACGTCACAGGGCGTGCGGCGACGGCAGTTGGTCGAGAGGCCGGACGTCTTGTTGACGACGCCGGAGTCGATCGAGTCGATCCTCGTGTCGGCCCGGGTGGATCTCCGCCACGGTCGGCAACGCCGCGGAGCTCATGGGGTGGCTCCAGGGCAGCAACCGCGCCGCCGGGCTGCCCGGGGTGGTCGTGGCACCTGCGACGCCCGGCGCCGCCGTCCGGCCGGAGATCGACGTCGATTACGTGGGCTCGCTGGGCAACGCGGCCACGGTGATCTCGCGCCTGCACCGCGGCGAGAAGCGCCTGGTGTTCGCGGATTCGCGCCGGTCGGTGGAGCAGGTGGGGGTACACCTCGGGGAGCGGGGCGTCGAGACGTTCGTCTCCCACTCGAGCCTGTCGGCGGCGGAGCGGCGGCGGTCGGAGGCCGCGTTCGCCGAGGCCCGGGACTGCGTGATCGTGGCGACCTCCACCCTGGAGCTGGGCGACGTCGGCGACCTGGACCGGGTGCTGCAGATCGGGTCGCCCTCGACGGTGGCCTCGTTCCTGCAGCGGCTCGGACGGACGGGTCGGCGTCCGGGGTCGGTGCGCAACGCCACCTTCCTGACGATCGACGACGACGAACTGCTCCGGGCGCTCGCGATGCTGCTGCTGTGGTCACAGGGGTACGTCGAGTCGATCACGCCCCCACCCGAGCCCGCCCACATCGCGGCCCAGCAGGTCCTGGCGCTCGCGCTGCAGGAGGGACGCATCGGCGAGGCGACGTGGCCCGAGTGGCTCGGCGGGTTGCCGCTGGCGTCCGCGGACGACTGGGCGCGCATCGTGGCGACGCTCCGCGAGCGCGGGGTGCTGGACGCCGACTCGGGGATGCTGTTCGTCGGCCCCGAGGCCGAGCGGCGGTACGGTCACCGGCACTTCATGGAGGTCATGTCGGTCTTCACCTCCGACCCGCAGGTGACGGTCCTGCACGGCCGGGCGGAGATCGGCACGGTCGACCCGATGGTCCTGGTCGCCAAGGTGACGGGACCGCGCCGCCTGGCCCTGGCCGGGCGCGCGTGGACGGTGGTGTCGGTCGACTGGTCCCGTCGGATCGCGCACGTGGAGCCCGCAGAGGGGACGGGGCTCGCTCGGTGGGTGGGGTCGTCGGCGCCCCTCAGCCGGCCGTTGGTGGACGCCATGCGCCGCGTCCTGCTGGGTGCGGAGCCGGTGGGCGTCGACCTCTCCTCGCGGGCGGTGGACCGGCTGGCCGCACTGCGGGACGCGTGGGCCGAGCGGGTCGATCCGGCTCGGACGGTGGTGCTCCACACCGCGGACGGGACGCGCTGGTGGACGTGGGCCGGCGGCCGCGCCAACGCCGTGCTGCACGCGGCCCTGGCCGACGTCGCCCCGGAGGTGCTGTCGCCGGACGCCACCTCCGACAACCGCTCCGTGGCCGTGCGTGCCGACGCCTCCGCGCCCGAGCTGGGGCGCGCGCTGGACGAGGCGCGCTCCCGGTTCGGGGACGACCTCGCCGGCGTCTCGCCCGAGGTCACCTCGCGCGCGATCCAGGACCTGAAGTTCGGGGACCTGCTGCCCGACGACCTGGCCATCCGCACGCTCGCAACGCGGCTCGCCGACCCGATCGGAGCAGCCCTGACGCTCGACCTGCCGCGCGTGGAGCGGTTCTCCTCGGACTGAGGCGGGTCGGCGCGCGAATCGCCCGTAGGCTGCCCCGTACCTGACGCGAAGGAGCTTGAGGTGGGTTCATCCGTCCAGCCGGTCTTCACCACGGCGTCCGAACGGGACGTCTGGCAGAAGGTGACAAGACAGCTCGGACCCGAGTGCACGGTCGTGCCCAACCTGCACATCGCCGACGAGTACAAGGACCACGAGGTGGATCTGCTCGTCCTCATGCCCGGCTCCGGGATCGTGATCGTCGAGGTCAAGGGCAGTCACGTGTGGGTGGAGGACGGCGAGTGGTTCATCCAGCGGGAGAACCGTGAGCGGATCTACCCCGTCGATCAGGCCCGCGATGCGCAGTACGCGCTACGCAAGTACGTCGAGGCCGACCCGCGCTGGGGCAGCCGGACACGCGTCCGGTGGAACCACCACGTCGTGCTTGCCCGCACCGAACTGGATGGCGGCTTCGCCATGCCGGACCTCCCCCGGTGGCAGGTCAGCGGCCAGAACGACCTGGACGCGATCGGCGTCCGCCTCTGGGACACCACCGAACTCCACCAGAAGGACGCGCGTCCGCCCACACACGACGACGTGAACGTGATCCTCGACATCCTGCAGGGCCGCTTCATGCCGGCACGCGACACCATCGCGCTCGCCGAGGACCGCGAGGAACGCGTCCAGCGACTCACCGCCGAACAGGCCCAGCTGCTCAAGGTCACGCGGCTGCTCAACCGCGTCGAGATCCGCGGCGCGGCGGGCAGCGGCAAGACGGTCCTCGCCATGCAGCAGGCCAGCGACCTGGCGTCCGGCCGCCTGCTCGGCGAACGCAGGAGCGTGGCCGTGGTCTGCTACTCCTACGGGCTGGGCACCTACCTCGAGCGCTCGCTGATGGTGGGGTCGCGCGGCAAGCGTCCGCGGTTCGTCGGCACCTTCGAGGACCTCGGCCGGCGCTGGGGCATCACCGACTTCGGCGGACGCGACGACTCTGACTTCTGGGAGGTCGAACTCCCCCGCCAGATGGCCGAGAAGGCGGCCCAGCTGACGCCGGAGCAGAAGTTCGACGCCATCATCGTCGACGAGGCCCAGGACTTCGCCGACGACTGGTGGCTCCCCCTGCTCGGCGCGCTGCGCGACGAGGAGACGAGTGGCCTGTATGCCTACAGCGACGAGCGGCAGCGCGTGTTCGCCCGCTTCGGGCGTCCGCCGGTCCAGTTGGTCCCGCTCGTGCTGGACCACAACCTGCGCAACACCCGCCAGATCGCCGAGACCTTCGTGCCGCTGGCGCCGACCGGCATGGAGATCCGCGGCGAGGACGGCCCCGAGGTCACCTTCGTGGCCTGCGCCACCGAGGACGCCCTCGACGTGGCCGACGACCGGGTGGAGGCGCTGTTCGACGAGGGGTGGTCCGCCGCCGACATTGCTCTCATCACCCTCGGGCAACGCCACCCCGTCCAAGCCGAACGACAGGAGACCCTCGGCCAGAAGGACTACTGGAAGCAGTTCTGGGAATCCGACGACATCTTCTACGGGCACATCCTGGGCTTCAAGGGCATGGAACGCCGTGCGGTCGTGCTGTGCGTGAACGAGTCCGGACGCCGTGACCGCGCGTCCGAACGGCTGTACGTCGGACTTTCACGCGCGACCGATCGCCTGATCGTCGTGGGCGATCCGGACGTCGTCCGGCGGATGGGCGGCGACGAGGTCTGTGCGCGCTTGGCGAGCAGCCAGCAAGGCACCCCGACTGTCGTCCACTGAAACCGTGCGTGCCGCCCGACTTTCGGGCTGAGTGCTACAGCGCGGTGACGGCGGCACGGGCATCGCCCGACGCGCCCTGCCGGACGCTCACCCCCAGTTTGGTGAGCATGTTCTGCATGGGATCGCCCATGTGCCGGGCGACGACGGCGGTGACCGCGTTGTCCATGACGAAGCGCGCCACGCGCGCGTGGTGGCTGCCCTCGGCGCCTTGGTCGTGGGAGATGTTCCAGTCGACGGTCTGGGTACGCCACGAGGTGATGGCCCCGTTCTCGACGGTGGCGAGGGCAACGGTGCGGGTCTTGCCCCAGCTGTGGCCGACCTGCCCGTCGTCGGAGACGGGGATGCAGACGATCTGTGTGTTCATTTCTTCCCTTCGGGTGGAGGATCGTGCGGGCGCCGCCGATCCAAGTTCCTCGGCGGACGGTCCCCCAGCTTCTCGCTCGTCTTGTGTTCAAGGGTGCCGCATTCAAATGCCATGGGTGCGTGGAGCCGGCAGGGCTCCGGGTTTCGTCCGTCGCCTTGCCGGCTCGTCACGTCATCATCGGCTCTCGGTGCTGCCCTATCGGCCGGCGCCGCGCCCCCAGCCCTGGCCCGCGCGGCCGCGTCCGTTCTCCACACCGGTGCCGTCCTTGACGCCGAAGGCGCCGCCGGAGGCCGCGTTGGTGAACGCCTCCAGGTGGTTCTCCGAGCCTGCCGTGAGCCGTTCGTAGACGACCTTCACGTCGGCGGGCAGGTCACCCTCGGCGAGAGCTTCCTTCAGGTCGGCGATGTCGGTCTCCTCGATGGTGACCCCAACCTTGTACGCCTCGATGAGGGACACATCAGCCTGGGCGATCAACTGGTCATACATCTCCTGCAGCTGGGGATCGGCGTAGACGCCGGGCTGCATGCCCGCGGACGGGTCGGTCAGCGAGTAGCGCTCCAGGAGCACGGCCACCGCGTCCTGGTGCTTCTGCTCGGCGCGGGCGATGTTGGTGAAAGGACGCGCCACGTCGTACTTGTCGGCGATGTAGGTGTAGACGTCCTCGGCGAGACGTTCCTCCTGGACCATGAAGACCAGGTCGGCTCTCACCTCCTCACTGATGGTGGACGCCGCGGCTGGCAGGTTGGCGCCGGGGCTCCAGCCAGCGGCGCCGGGGCCGGCGGCGTAGGCGGCACTGGCCGCGAACCCGAAGGTGCCGAGGACGGCGGTGCCGGCCAGAGCGGCGAAGGTGGTTCTCGTGCGGTTCATCAGAGTGCTCCTGGTCTCGAGGGGGACGGTGCGTCCCTGTGTCGAGATCCATCAAACGCTGCCCGGATTAAGGTCCCAGGCGCCGAGTCGTGAAGCTTCCATGACACCCGCCACGTTGTCTGGGAGGAGCCTGTGCAAGGGCCATGAGTGGGTCTATGAGGTCCCATCAGGCCGTCTGTCGACTTCCCATATACGGTCAGACAATTTCTGATGCATGGGGTCCGAAAGGCTCGCCCGTGTCGGTGAAGCAGGTGGCGAAGGTGGTCCACGTCATTGGCATCCTCATGGCGCGGGTACGAACGCCGCACGGACTCAGCCCTCGATCGGGAGCCTCACGGTGAACACCGTCCGCCACGGCCTCGACTCGACCGTGATCGTGCCCCCATGCTCCTGCGTCACGATGCGCCACGCCATGTCGAGGCCGAGGCCGGTGCCCTTGCCTTGAGGCTTGGTCGTGAAGAACGGCTCGAAGATGCGGTGGAGGGCGTAGGAGGCGAGCTCCACCTGCTCGCGGAGGCGTTCTCCCCAGCGTGTGGCGCGTTCGAGTTCACCGTGGCGCAGCGGTCCGTACTTGCCGGACACCACGAAACCCTCGCCCGGCCCCAAGGGGCGATAGCCCTTCGCCTGCAGTGCCTTCGCGATCGCGGGAGCCGCCTTGCCGAACGGCCCTCGCACCTCGGTGTCGAACGCGGCGCAGGGCACCGTGCCGGGAGCCAACGACTCCAGCCACGCCTGCATGGACGGCTGGGACAGGTCGGGCGCCGGAGCCCCGGGCCCGGGATGTTCGGCGATGTCCGCGAGCGTCCGCTCCGAGGGCATGTGGAAGGCCACCACCGGTGCCCCCGCCACGATCAGGTCCGCGCCCGCCAAGGCGTCCGGTGTCGCCTGCGCCGTCGACAGCGCCTCAGCTCCGTCCCCGATGCCCTTCGCGATAGCCTTCGCGATCGCAGCCGTGTTGCCCCACAGTGACTCGTAGACCACAACAGCCTTCACGGTGTCACGCTCCCTTAACGACGTCTTCACTCATGGTAGGCCCGGCGGGCGCTTCCGTCGGGGCGTAGATGACCCGGATCACCCCTGTCGGGAACATCCGAGCCCGGTCGCGACAAATCTGGGAGTCGCCGGTGCCACTCAGGCCCTGTGGAGGGCTGCCCAGACCGATTGGGCCGCACCCGACAGGGAGGCGGGCAGCAGCGCGGCCTTGTCGTTGGGATGAGTTCCGGCCCCCCTTCCCCCGACGAACACGAGGGGGTGACCGGGCTCGTCGGCCAGCAGGTCGACGACCTCGCTCGCTGCTGCGGCGTCCTGCGGTGTCGGGACTGTGAGCACGACGGCCTGCGGCTGGACGACCCGGGCGGCGTGCAGCCAGCTGTCCCGCGGGACGTCCGGACCGAGGTAGCGCACGTCGAGCCCCCGGCGGCGCAGCGAGGTGGCGAACGCGGCTGCCCCCAGTTGGTGCTCCGCCCCGGCGGGCAGGCCCACGAGGACCACGGGCGCGCCCCGGTGCGCGCCGGCCGCCTCGAAGCGCTGGCCGAGGCGTCGCAGGATGGCCGCTGAGACGAAGTGCTCCCCCGCCACGTCGATGCCGCCGTCCACCCAGGCCGCCCCGAGGTGGTGCAGGGCCGGGAACAGTTGGGTCTCGACGACGTGCTCGAACCCACCCCGGGCGAAGAGGTCATCCAACAGGTGATCGAGGAACGTGCTGTCCAGCGTCTGCGCCGCACGCACGAGCCCGCGCCCGACATCGGGGTCACCCACCACGTCACCCACGGGATCCCCAATCCCCAGATCACGACCGTCGGGGACGACCGACGCATCCGACCCAGCTCGGGACCGCTCGCTCGCGACCTGGTGGGCCGCGATGGACGCGGGCGCTCCCTGCGCGACGAGGTCCGCCATGCGCTGCAAGCGCGCCAGGTCCTGGTCGTCGTAGAGGCGGTAGCGCGATTCGGTCCGGTCCGGCTCGACCACCCCGTAGCGCCGCTCCCAGGTGCGAAGGGTGGCCGCGGGCACGCCGGTGATGGTGGCGACCTGCCTCACCGAGTACGTCCGCATCACACCCCTTCCGTCCAACGCGCCCTCACCAGGACGGGCGGTGTCCCGCCCATCATGCGACACGAGACCGGCGAGGCGGCCCCAAGGACGCCTCGCCGGTCTTCCATCGCCCCATGCTTCAGGTCAGTTGCACCAAGGGTAGACGAACAGGCTGTTGTCGCCGGCCCGGTGGTCGGCCAGGACGACCGACAGCGGGATCGGGTTCGGGACACCGGAGATGTCGGCGCCACTGCGCACCGTGACACCCACGGCGACGGCGGTCTCGATCGGCAGGCCGCCCTTGGCGACGGCGGAGAAGAGGCCCCTCTCCTTGAGCTCGGTCATGCCCGCGCGCATGCAGTCGGTGTCGGGGCGAGGGCCGCTCTCGGCGGCGGAAGCGGGGCTGGCGGCGAGCGCGGTGGTCAGGGCCATCGCGGCCAGGGTGATCACGGCCTTCTTCATGGTGGTCCTCCTCAGGTTGTTGGGGGCCGGCGCGGCCCTCTGCATCAACTGTGACCCAGTTGAACAACCTTTGTCAAGGGTATGGATAGGGTTTGCGTAACCTTCGCCGAACCTTGTTCACCGTCCGGATCGACCGCCTCCACCGGCCCGCTGGAGGCGTCCGCCGAGTCGATCGACAGCCAGGACGGCGAGAGCACGCGTGACCTCGAACATCTCGCTCAGGCTCACCTGCTCACGCGGGGCGTGCGCCAAGCGGACGTCCCCGGGGCCGTAGTGCAACGTCGGGATCCCCCCGATGCCCACGTACAGGCGCAGGTCCGAGCCGTAGGGAGCGGCCCCCAGGTCAGGACGGCGTCCCTGCGTGAGCGCCACGGCGTCCGCCATCTCGCCGATCAGCGGGTGGTCGTCGGCGAGGCGTCCGGGAGCGAACTGTCCCCCTGTCCAAGCGACGGTTGCGGGGTTGTCCCTCAGCCAAGGGTCGCGCCGGCAGGCGTCCGCGACCGCCTCCTCGAACTGGCGACGAGCGTCATAGGGGTCGGCGTCGATCGGGACGCCGAGGCGTCCCTCGGCGACCAGCAGGTCGGGCACGGAGCTGGCCCAGTCGCCGGCGCGGATCTTGCCGACCGAGATGCCGTAGGGCAGCGGATTCCCGGCATAGAGCACGTTCGGGTTCGCGTTGATCCGCTGCTCGAGCTCCCGCAGCGCGGCGTGGATCGGCCAGAACGCCTCGAACGCCGATACTCCCTCGTAGCGCGTCGAGCCGTGCGCAGCGCGTCCGGGAACGCGGATCTCGAACGTGAGCGCGCCCGCGTTGGCGACCACGATCCGCCCGCTGGTGGGCTCGGTGATCACGCAGGCCTCGCCGGTGTGTCCGCGCTTCATGGTGGCGAACGCGCCGAGGCCGCCGTCCTCCTCGCTGACCACCTGGTGCAGCGCGAACCGCTTCTCGAACGTCACCCCCGAGGTCGCCAGCGCCTTCGCGACCGCCATGTTCGCCACCACCCCCGCCTTCATGTCGCACGCACCGCGTCCGTGCAGCACGTCGCCGACGATCTCACCGCTGAACGGCTCCGCGTCCCACTTGCCGAGATCGCCGGTCGGCACCACGTCGACGTGGCCCTGCAGGACGAAGCCGATGTCGCCCTCGCCGGGCGTGACGCCGACCAGGCCGTAGCCCTCGCTGCGCTCCGCCTCGACGCCCGGGTAGTCGGGGTCGGCCTCCAGTTCGGCGAGGTCGAGCTTCCAGAGGTCGACGTCCAGGCCGAACTCCTCGAAGTCGCGCGCCATCCGGTTCTGCAGCTCCGACTCGGCGTCGGTGCCGGTGACGCTGGGGACCGTGACCATCTCCTGCAGGCGGGACACCATCCACGCCTCGTCGATCGCCTCCAGCACCTCTCGGTGCGCTCGGTTCAGTTCACGGTCGGTCATGTCACTCCTCACGCAGCCGGTTCGCCACTCCCGCGCCACTTTGCCACGGGTTCTGGGGTGCACGTTGGAGTGTCGGACCGCGACGCCGGATCCGGGTCAGGACCCCCGCACCGGCGTGAAGGCAGCCAACTCAGCGCCCGCGAGGGCGATCCGCTCGGCGAGGGATGCTGACGGACGGGGTCCGTCCCACTCGTCGGCCGTCACGTACAGGCAACTCGGCAACACGATCGCCCGCTGGTAGCCCAGCATCGGGCGCACGGCTTGGTCGAGGACCAACGTGTGCCGCTGGGTCCCGCCCGTCGCGGCGATGGTCACCGGGACCGAACGCAGCGCGTCCACGGGGAGGACGTCGAGGAACGACTTCAGCAGCCCCGAGAACGACGCGTTGATCGTCGGTGTCACGACCACCAGCGCGTCCGCCGCGTGAACGGACGCCACGGCCGCGGCGAGCGCCGGCGTCCGCTCACCGCCCAGCAGGGTCGCGGTGACGTCCAACGCGATGCGACGCAGCTCCACGTGTTCGACGGAACCTACTCGCCCGGCCGACCCCAGCGCCGCGAGCGCGGACTCCCCCAGCAGCCCCGCCAGACGCGCCGTGCTGGACGCCGGGGCGTGGCCTGCGCTGATGAGGACGATGCGCGCCGCCGCGGCCTCGTGGACCACGGCCACCGGAGGGATCACCGCGGCCAACGACGAGGTCACGACCGTCCCCGCTCGTCCCGGCGCTGCCGCGGCGTGGCCAGCACCCAGCGAGCCACGACGTCCAGGGCGAAGCCGATGGTGCCGATCACGATGATCAGCGCGGTGATGTGGTGGAACGCGAGTTGGTCCTTGGCGTTGAGCACCGCGTACCCCAGGCCCGACGTGACGCCGAGCATCTCCGCCGGGACGAGCACGACCCACCCCAGCCCGAGCGCCAGCCGCAGCCCCGCGAGCACGTTCGGCCGGATCGCCGGGACCACCACATGGCGGACGACCTCCCACCCGGTGGCGCCGAGGTTCCGGGCCACCTGCCGGTGGGCCGGCCGGACGCCACGGACCCCGTCCGCCGTCGCGGTCAGGATCGGCCACACCGCGGCCGCGGCGACGAGCGCCACGACGGGGAGGGTCCCGACGCCGAAGGCGATGATCGCCACCGGCGCCCAGGACAGCGGCGACACCATCTTCAGGAACAGCTGGACCGGACGCGTCGCGCTCTCCAGCCAGGCGAGCTGCCCGAGCGCCACTCCCCCGGCGACGCCGAGGACGAACGCCACACCCAGCCCGGCCAACAGCCGGAACACCGACGCGGCTGCGGCGTCCACCAAGGTGCCGGACGCCGCGAGCTCGGCCAGCCCGCGCACCGCGAGCGTCGGGGAGAACCCGGCGACCAGGGGGCGCGAGGCGAACGCGACGTCGGTGAGGAGCCACCAGACGCCGGTCGCCCCCAGGATCCCCGCGAGCGGGAGCCACCAGGCATTCGCGGCGGACGGCAGGCCGAACCGTCCCGGGCGAGGGCGGGCCAAGGGCAGGTCAAGGGTCGTGGCGCTCATGCGATCTGCTCCTGACGTGGGTTGATGGGGATGTTGGCGGCAGTGAGCGAGGTCCGGACGAACCGGTCGTCGACCAGCTCGGCGTGCACGCGGGCTGGGTCCATGGCGAGGAACGAGGTGTCCCCGTCGATGGCGGTGCCGCGCAGCAGCTCGACCAGCGACGCGGTGTAGCCGGCCTGCGGGAACGCGCTGAAGCCGAGCCGCTCGGGACGCCAGTCCGGGTGCCGGTTGACGGCGGCGTACGCCTCCGACGTCCGGGTGAAGACCTTGCTGATCGCCGGTTCGGGCTGGGGCAGGTACCCCGCGGTCGACAGCAGCGGACCGGCCCCGGCGCGGTTCGCGTCCAGCCAGGCCTGCGCCGCGACGACGCCGTCGGTCAGCGCCTGCACCGCGCGCGGGCGGGTCTCGACCAGGTCCTCGCGAACCGTGATCGCGCAGCAGGCGTGGTCGTGCCACACGTCCCCGAGGAACCGGTGGACGTGACCCGCGCCCTTCGCCTCGGCGACGGCGCTGAACGGGTCGGCGACGGTGAACCCGGCGATCGCCCCGGACGCCAGCGCCGGGACCATGTCGGCGGGCGCCATGACGACGAGCTCGACGGTCCCCGACGAGGCGGGGCGACCGAGCACCGGGCGCAGCCCCACCTCGGCCAGGATCCGCTGCACCAGAACCGAGTGCACCGACCACCAGGCGGGGACGGCGAGCTTGGCGCCCGAGAGCTCCTCGGTCCGGGTGATGTGGTTCGCGACGGTGAGGGTCGAGCCGTTCGTGTGGCCCCACGCGACGACCTTGAGCGGCACCTTCAGCCCGAGGCGGAGCTGGAGGGCGAACGGCATGAGCAGGTGGACGGCGTCCACCTCGCCGACGACGAGCGCCTGGGCGAGGGCGTCCCACGAGCGGAACAGGACGGGCTTGGCGGACGGCAGCCCCGCGGCGGCGAGGAACCCGCGCTCGTGGGCGACGAGCAGGGCCGAGGCGTCCGTGATGGGCAGATAGCCGATGCGGACCTCGCGGTCCAGCGCCGGGGTGAGCGCGGCGACGGCGGGTTCGGCGGCCAGCCACGCACCGCGTCCGGCCAGGGCGGTGAGGCCGACGGCGGCGCCGGCGCGCCCGGCGGTCCGGAGGACGGTGCGGCGGGTGAGGTCAGCCACGGCGGCCTCCGATCGGCGCGAAGCCCGAGAACTCCTCGTCGCCCTCTTCGAGGGAGCCGTCCGCGTCGTAACCCCGGCGCAGCACGGGCCGCAACGGGTGGACGAGCGCGGCCGTGGCGTCCGCGGCCGGACGATCGTTGGACCACGTGTGGCGGAGGCGTCCGTGCCTGTCGACGAGCACGATCGTGTCGCCCACGACGAGCGCCTCGTCGAGGTCGTGCGTGACCAGCACGGTGGTGAGCCCGCGCTGGGTCGCGGTCCGGCGGAGCCAGACCTGCAGCTCGTTGCGGGTCGCCGGGTCCAGCGCGCTGAAGGGCTCGTCGAGCAGCAGCAGGTCGGGGTCGATGGCGAGGGCGCGGGCCAGCGACGCCCGCTGGGCCTGTCCCCCGGACACCTCGTCCGGATAGCGGTCGACGACCCCGACCAGGCCGAGCAGGTCAACCAGGTCGTCCACCCGCGCCGGGCCGGACGCGCTGCGCGACCGGTTGGCCGCGAACCGCAACCCGAGCGCGATGTTCTCGCCGACGGTCAGCCAGCCGAACAGCTCCGGATCCTGGGTGACGACCCCCTCGACCACCGGGGCGGAGGTCCCGGACTCGGGGTCGATGTCGCGGCCGTCGAACGAGACCGTGCCGCGCAGCGGGGCGATCTCGCGGGTCAGCACGCGCAGCAGGGTCGACTTGCCCGCGCCCGACGGGCCGAGGACGACGAGCTGTCGTCCCCGGACCACGTCGAGCGTCAGGCCGGTCAGGACCGCACGTCCGCCGTAGCCGGCGTCGACGTCGGTCAGGCGAGCGAGGAGAGTTCCCACCGCAGGTGTCCTTCCGAGGGTGACTGGACGGGGAGGAAGGCCGCCTCGCGGAACCGCCGGTTGGCGGCGTTGGCGGCGAGGTAGCCGCGGCCCCCCGCGAGGGTGAGCTCGAGGCGCGTGACGCGCTGGGCCAGGTGGCTGGCGTCCAGCCGCACCTGCAGGAAGTCCCGCACGGGCGGGGAGGCGACGTCGGACGCCAGGGCCTGCCAGCGGTCGAGGAACTCCGCGATGTCGGCCCCCAGCTCGCGCGCGTCAGCGCCGAAGATGGCGTTGTCGGCCCGGTCCAGGGCCTGCTCGATCTCGCCCCAGCTACGGCGGATGAGACCCGCCGCGAACGAGGTCTGCAGGATGAGGAAGGACGGCTTCACGGCGTGGACGAACGCGCGCAGGTCGGTGCTCACCACCTGGTCCGCCGGGACGTGCACCCGGTCGAGCTTGAGCGTCCCGGACGCCGTGGCGTCAAGGGCGAGAAGCCCGGTGATGTGGCGGGCCGACAGGCCCGGGGTGCCGTGGCGGACCCAGACGACGATGCCGTCGTCGCCACCGCTCCCCTGGCCGGTGGTGGCCGGCAACACCAGCACGGCACCCTCGGTGAGGTTGCTGATCCACGCGACGAAGCCGTCGAGGAACCAGCCGCCCCGGCCGTCCGGGGTGGCGTCGATGCCCAGCTCGCCGACGCCGGCGTCCGCCTTGAGGGCCTGCGCCATGCCGGTCGCGCCGACGACCTCGCCCGCACGGAGCTGCGCGAGAGCCGCGACGTTGGCGTCCGTGCGGGGCGCTCGGGCGAGGTAGCCCTCGACGACCCGGTGGGCCCAGACCGCGAACGCGGTCGGGAGGCACTCCTCAGCCAGCGCGGCGATGGTGTCGGCGGACGCCCGGACGTCGCGGGCCTCGGGGCGCCCGGCGAGGAGGTCCTCGACACCCTGGTCGAGCAGTCCCGCGGCGGCGAGCGCCGGGATGTGCGCGATGGCGGGGGCGCCGGCGTCCACCGAGGCCGCGGCAGCGGCGACCTCGCGGGCCACGGCGTCCAGCGCGGGAGCGGTCGTGGTGGCGGTCATCGGCTGAACCCAGCGAGCGGCACTTGGACGTTCACCAGCGCGTGCAGGCGGTCGACCGGGGTGCTGACCACGTCGCGCGCGTGCTTGATGGCCGCCTCGTCCGGGCCGTTGTAGAAGCAGAGGCACTTGGCCATGTCCTCGCGGACGTAGGTGCGCAGGAACTCCACCTCAGGGACGTTCGCGTACAACGGGGTCTTGGCCGCCTTGCGGCTGAGGTAGGTGTCCATGTCGATGTGGGCGGGGATGTCCCACTCGACGAGGTAGCCGGCCTCGGGCTGGGCGGCCTTGATCTCATCGAGCTCGGCGCCGACGAGGCGTACCTTGGCGGGGTCGGAGACCTCGGCGGCCTCCAGGCCCTCGGTCGCCTCGGTGACCTGCCCGGAGTGCTCGGCCTCGATGATCGCGAAGATGCGCGCGCCGCCCTCGGCGATCTGCGCCTCGATGAGCTGGCCACCGGCGTTGCGGACGCGGTCGTCGAGCCGGGCGAGGGTGTTGAGGGCGGTGCCGGCGTCCTGGGCGGTGGGGACGACCTCGACGAGGAACAGCGTGGACATGGCTTCTCCTTGGGTGTGGTGCAGGGTTGCGGGGAGGTGGGTGCGTGCCCGTGTCAGGGCGCGCAGAACCGGACGCCTGGGTGGCGCCGGCAATCCGGGGAGGGGTGCGCGCGAGGACCCGCCCGTCAGGGCGCGGTCACGTCAGCGCAAAAAGGGGATTGAGCGACGCGTCAGGCGTC
Organism: Propioniciclava sp. LT432; assembly: GCF_059515965.1. Lineage (NCBI taxonomy): Bacteria > Bacillati > Actinomycetota > Actinomycetes > Propionibacteriales > Propionibacteriaceae > Propioniciclava > Propioniciclava sp. LT432. The sequence goes on from NZ_JCAKNE010000003.1 coordinate 55,916, forward strand.
ACAACAGCCGCAGGAACGCTTCATCGCGGCGAGACCGATGCTCGCGGCGGACAGGGCCAGGGTCGCGTTGCGCGACTCGGAAACCTGCATCATGGAAGTGTCCTCACGTGGGGCCGGGCAGTTCCCCGGGCCGTGCAGTGAAGTTAAGACGATGATGAAGGATCACGCAACTTCCTGTCCCAAGGACCGGGACGGCGGGACCCCAACTCACCCGGAGCGTGCTGCATTTTGTTTCGGCGAAGTACCCCCATGATGACCAGTTCTGTTTACACAAAATGCAGCACGGCTACCGTGGGCGCCATGGACCAGATCCAGACGCTCGTCATCCTCGGCGCCTCGGGGGACCTGACCTCACGACTGTTGCTGCCCGGCATCGCGACCTACCTCACCGGGCAACCCGATCGCCGCGTGCAGGTGGTGGGTTCCTCGCACCGGGACTTCCCCGGCTGGGCCGACACCGTCGCACAGGCGTTCGCCGAGGCGTCCGGCCCCGCGGCCGAGCACGCCCGCTCGACGACGCGCTGGATCACGGCGGACGCCACGTCCGCCGACGACCTCGCCGCGCTCCTCGCCGACGTGGACGGACCAGCCTGCCTCTACTTCGCGCTTCCGCCGTCCGTCACCGTCAAGGCCGTCGAGGCGCTGACCACCATCGACGTCCCGGACGACCTGGCCCTCGCGCTGGAGAAGCCCGTCGGCACCGACCTCGCCTCGGCCCGCGAGGTGAACCGCCTCGCGGCGAAGGTGGTTCCCGAGGAGCGGACGTTCCGGGTCGACCACTTCCCCGGCATGCCGGGCGTCCTCAGCTTCGTCGGCCTGCGGTTCGCGAACCGGCTCCTCGCACCCCTGTGGAGCGCCGAGCACATCGAGAAGATCGAGATCACCTTCGACGAGACCCTCGGCCTCGAGGGACGCGCCGCCTTCTACGACAACACCGGCGCCCTCCGGGACATGTTCCAGAGCCACCTGCTGCAGGTGATGGCCCTGGTCATGATGGATCCCCCCAGCCGGCTCGACCACGTCGAGGTCCAGGCTGGCACCGCACACGTCCTGCGCAACACCAGCCTGTGGCAGGGCCACCCAGCGCAGGCGATCCGGGGGCGGTACACGGCCGGGCACGTCGGCGGCAAGGACCTGCCCGACTACGTCGCCGAAGAGGGCGTGGACGCGTCGAAGAACACCGAGACCTTCTTCCAGGTCACCCTCGAGGTCGACTCGTGGCGCTGGGCGGGCGTCCCGGTGACCTTGCGCTCCGGCAAGGCCATCGGCGACCCGCACCAGCAGATCCTCGTCACGTTCAAGCAGCCACCGCACACCTACGAGGGCCTGTCGCGCGACCTGCCCCCCAACACGGTCTGCATGGGCTTCGAGGACGAGCACCTCCAGTTCGGCCTCAACGTCGGTGGTCCCTTCGACAGCCGCGGGCGCTCGCGCGTCACGGTCGGCTCCGAGATGCCGGAGGCCGCGCTCACGGCCTACGGCTCGGTGATCCGCTGGATCCTCGAGGGCAATCCCACGTTCACCGTCCGGGGCGACGGCGTCGAGGAGGGCTGGCGGATCACCGAGGAGGTCCTGGACGCCTGGGCCGACCAGCCGCTGCACGACTACGCCGCGGGGTCGTCCGGACCGGTTTGACCGTCGGACGCAGCGCCTTCACGCAGGCTGTGCCTTGCGTTTCGCGACTTGCTGGTGGAACGTCGCTGGACGTCACAGAGGGACGCGAGATTTGATGGCCAAGAGGGTTCCACCAGCAAAACCTCACGAAGTCACCTCATGGGCAGCCCGACCGTGTCACTGCTCGGCCTGATCGTCCTGGCTGACGCCCGACAGCGCGTCCGCTGCACGGATCAGGCCGAGGTGGCTGAACGCCTGCGGGAAGTTGCCCGCCAGCCGGCGTGACTCGGGGTCGTACTCCTCGGCGAGCAGGCCGAGGTCGGTGGCGCACCCGACGAGCGTGTCCATCAGCGCGAACGCGTCGTCGCGGCGTCCGGACAACGCGTACTGCTCGACCAACCAGAACGAGCAGATCAGGAACGGGTACTCGTGGCCGGCCAGGCCGTCGGTCACCGCCTCGGTCCGGTAGCGGCGCAGCAGGCCGGACGGGCCCTGCAGGTCCCGCTCGATGGCGGCGACGGTGCCGAGCATCGCCGGGTGGTCGGGCGCGATGAACCCCGCGTGCGGCAGTTGCAGCAGGGAGGCGTCCACCTCGGTGCCGTCGTAGGTCTGGGTGAAGGTGTTGCGCTCGGCGTCGTACCCGCGTTCCCAGATCTCGGCGGCCAGCCGGTCGCGGTAGGCGCGCCACGTGTCGACGTCGCCGTCCAGCCCATGCACCTCGACCGCCTTGATGCCGAGGTCGAACGCCGCCCACATCATGGCCCGGCCGTGCGTGAAGAAGTGCAGGTCGCCGCGCATCTCCCAGATGCCGTGGTCGGGACGGTCGTAGTTCTCGATGCAGTACTGGATGAGGTTCCGCTGCATCCCCCAGCTGTAATGCGTCTCCGTCTGGCCCGCGGCGCGCAGCTTCGACAAGGCGATCATCACCTCGCCGGCGACGTCGGCCTGGTACTGGCCGGCCGCCCCGTTGCCGATGCGGACCGGGCGCGACCCCTCGTAGCCCGCGAGGTGGCCCAGTTCCATCTCGGGCAGCTCCTTCTCCCCACCCAGGCCGTACATGATCCGGATCTCGTTCGCCTCGCCGGCGATCGCCCGCAGCAGCCAGTTGCGCCACAGCCGCGCGCCGTCGAGGAAGTCGTGCGAGATCATCGCCTCGATCGTGAACGCTGCGTCGCGCAGCCAGGTGAAGCGGTAGTCCCAATTGCGCGATCCGCCGAACTCCTCGGGCAGGGACGCCGTGGGCGCGGCCACGATGCCCCCCGTCTCCGAGTGGGTCAGCCCGCGCAGCACCAGCAGCGACCGCATGACCAGGTCGCGGTACTGCGGCGGGCAGCCGGACGCCTCGGGCGCCAGGTGCGACGCCCAGTCCGACCAGTACTGCAGCGTGTCGGTGAGGGCACGCTCGGGTTCCACGGGCTCCGGGGCCTTGTGGTACGAGTGCGACCACGTCATCACCCAGTCGGCCTTCTCCCCCTCCTGCAGCGGGAAGCGGCCCACGAGGTGGTCGGCCGGCGCTCCGCTCGGGTGGCCGGCGTGCTCGTCCGTCTCGGCGGCGGGTTCGAGCAGGGGACCCGTCAGCTGGATCGCGTTGGGGCCCGCCACCGCGTAGAGGGCCCTCCCTCCGAACGAGTCGACCTGCCGGACCCACGGCGTCCGCTCGCCGTACTCGAAGCGGATGACGAGGTCGTGCTCGACCACGACGCTCCCCTCGATGCACTCCACGTGCCGGACGAGGTCGGCGTGGTCGCTGCTCGGCGGCAGGAAGTCCACGACCCGGGCCAGCCCGGTGTCACAACGCCACAGGGTCTCCAAGATGAAGGAGTTGTCGAGGTAGCGCCGCTCGAGGACCTCTCCGCCGGCGATGGAGAGCTTCCAGCGGCCATCGTCGGGAGTGCCGAGGATGGCGGTGAAGATCGCACCGGAGTCGAAGCGCGGGAAGCAGAGCCAGTCGATCGACCCCTCCCGCGAGACGAGTGGACCCGTGTGCAGGTCGGCGAGCAGGGCGTAGTCCTCGATGGGCGTGCTCATGCGTTCCATTGCTACCACCCCTGATCGGGCGTGGGAATGGGTTGTCCCTCGGGAATCCCCCGGGTTAGCGTGGAACGGTCGAGCGAGGAGGCTGCGATGGGAATCCCCAAGAACACGATCTGCCTGTGGTACGACAAGGACGCAGAGGCGGCGGCTGAGTTCTACGCCTCGGTGTTCCCCGACAGTCGCGTGGACGCCGTGCGCACCGCGCCCGGTGACTACCCGGACGGCCACCGGGGCGACGTCCTGACGGTCGAGTTCACGGTGTGCGGCATCCCGTGCGTCGGGTTGAACGGCGGTCCGCAGTTCCAGCACAGCGAGGCGTTCTCGTTCCAGATCCTGACCGAGGACCAGGCCGAGACCGACCGCTACTGGGACGCCATCGTCGGCAACGGCGGCCAGGAGAGCCAGTGCGGCTGGTGCAAGGACCGCTGGGGCGTCTCCTGGCAGATCACGCCGCGTGCGCTGTCGGAGGCGATGGCGTCCGACGAGCCCGGCGTGGCCGAACGCGCCTTCGCGGCGATGCTGCCGATGCAGAAGATCGACGTGGCGACCATCGAGAGGGCCGTCGCGGGCGGGTAGGAGGGGCGGTGACCCGCCGGTACCGCCCCGGGGGACGTCAGCGCCCGTCGCGCTGCATCGTCGCCCAGGTCTTCTTCAGCACGAACCCCAGCCGTTCGTAGAGCCGCGTCGCGCCCGTGGGGCTGTCGGAGTCGACGTCCAACTCGACGACGTCGTACTCCCCCGTCGCGGCGGCCAACGCCATCGTGCGGGCCAGCGCCGCGGCGGCCAGGCCGCGACCCCGGGCGTCCGGCACGGTGCCGACGAGGTTCACGTACAGCTGCCGGGGGACCCACTGGGCGGCCAGCACGTACGCGAGCACGCGGTCGGGGTCGGCCGGGTCGACGGCCAACGACGACAGATCCAGGCGATTGGAGCGCGCGGTCCACGTGTCGTGCCACCGTTCGGGCGCGGACGGCGCCGAGCCCCAATGGTCCGCGAACGCCGCGTTGTGCGCGGTGCGGGTCGCCTCCTCATGCTCGGGACCGGGCGACACGAGCGGCACGTCGGCGTCCGCGGGGGGAAGCTCGCCCGACAAGGGCCGTCCCAGCAGGTTGAAGTACCGGACCACGTCATAACCCCGGTGGAGGAACAGGCCGCGGGCCGACGCCCCTTCCAGTCCGCCGTTGCCGCGCCAGACCGCCGACTGCCCGGGGTGCCGCTCGCTGGCGAGTTCCGCAGCGCGCGCCTCCATGCGATCCATGAGCTCGCGTCCGATGCCGCGCCCGCGGTGCTCCGGGTGGACGCCCCCGTCCAGGTGGCAGCGCACCCTGCCCTCGTGGTCCAGGGTCAGGCCCACCCGGAGCTGCCCGAAGGCCACCAACGTCCCGCCGTCCCAGACGGCCCAGGAGTCGCGCTCGGGGTCGAAGCCGTGCTCGGTGAGTTCCTCGGCGAGGTCCTCGGCGGAGTAGAACTCCTCGGTCCCGTCGACCTCGGCGAGCAGGTTCGTCAGGCTCGTCCAGTGGTCGACGGTGTCGGTGGTCAGGTGCGTCCAAGTGAGGGTGTCGTGGGTCACGGCTCCCATCGTGCCTCAGTGTGTGGCGATCAGGCGCTTCAGGGCGTCCACGTCGTGGGGCAGCGCCAGCACGCGACGCGGCAGGTCCTCGATGCCGGCGAACCGCTCAGGACGCGGTACGTCGTGGCCGAGCGCCTCGACGATCGTCGCGGAGAACTTCACCGGCAGTGCGGTCTCCAGGACGATCACCGGCCGGGCCAGCGACTCGCGCTCCAGCAACTCGCGCGCCACCTTCAGTCCATCCGCGGTGTGGGGATCGACCACGTAGCCATGGCCTCCGGCCTCGGCGGCGATCGTCGCGACCCGGTCGGCGTGCGTGCTCGACCCGGCCACGAACCCGAACCGCTCCCTCAGCCCCCGGAACTCCTCGGTGTCGGTGAGCACGAACGACCCCGTGGTCGGCACCTCCTGCCCGAACAGCCGGCGGGTCTCGTCGGCGTCCCGGCCCAGCAGGTCGAAGATGAACCGCTCGAAATTCGACGCCTTCGAGATGTCCATGCTCGGCGAGGACGTCTCGTGCGTCTCGGCGGTCCCCCGCACGCGGTAGACGCCGGTGTCGAAGAACTCCGCCAGTACGTCGTTCTCGTTCGTGGCGAGGACGAGCGTATCGATCGGCAGACCCATCTCGCGAGCGATGTGGCCCGCGCAGATGTTCCCGAAGTTGCCGGACGGGACCGCGAAGGTGACCCGCCGGTCGTCCGCCGTGGTCGCCTGCAGGTACAGCGCCACGTAGTAGACCACCTGCGCGACGAGCCGGGCCCAGTTGATCGAGTTGACCGCCCCGATCGCGTGCTCGGCCTTGAAAGCCAGGTCGGCGTTGACCTCCTTGACGAGGTCCTGACAGTCGTCGAAGACACCGTCGAGGGCGATGTTCACGATGGCCGGATCGTCGATGCTGAACATCTGCGCCTGCTGGAAGGGGCTCATCCGCCCGGCAGGGGTCAGCATGAACACACGGACGCGATCCTTGCCGAGCATCGCGTACTCGGCCGCAGAGCCGGTGTCACCCGACGTCGCGCCGAGGATGGTCAGGGTCTGGTCGCGGCGCTCCAGCTCGTACTCGAACAGCTCGCCCAGCAACTGCATCGCCATGTCCTTGAACGCGGCGGTCGGCCCGTGGCTCAGGTGTCCGAGCAGGACCCCGTCGCCCAGGTCGGTCAGCCCCACGATCGCGTCGGTGCCGAACTTCTCTGCGGTGTAGGCGCGCTCGCAGATGCCGCGCAGGTCGTCGCTGGGGATGTCGTCGACGTACAGGCCCAGCACGGCGGCGGCCAGGGCGGCGTAGCCCTCCTCGGCGAGCAGGGTCCGCCACGACGCCAGCACGTCGGCGTCCACCCTCGGGTAGGACTCCGGAAGGTACAGCCCGCCGTCCGGGGCGAGGCCCTCGAGCAGGATGTCGCAGAACGGGAGGCCGGGGCGTCCGCTGCTGTCACGGGTCGAGACGTACTTCACCCGCGACAGCCTATCCGCACCGACCGGTCACCCCCGATCGCTGTGCGCATCGAGGAACGCGTAGATCTCGGTCTCGTCCACGCCCGGGAACGCGCCGGGCGGCAGCGCGGCCAGCAGGTGCGTGTGCGCGCGGGCGGACGGCCAGGCGCGACCGGCCCAAGCGTCCATGAGGTGCTTGTCCGGCACCTTGCAGCAGGTCGGCGCCGGGCAGGTCGACTTGTGCCGGTTCCTCGTCTCCCGTCCTCGGAACCACTTCGCCGCGTTGAATGGACCCCCGACCGTGATGGCGAACAGCCCGTTCGCCTCCCCCTGGATGTGCGCGGTGCACCAGAACGTGCCCGCGGGGGTGTCGGTGTACTGCCGGTAGGCGCTGAAGGTGTCGACCTGCTCGAACACCTGCCGGGACGTCCAGTAGCGGCAGGCCACCTGGCCCTCGATCGCGCCCGTGTGGTCCGACGGGAACGGGACGCCGTCGTTCTCGTAGGCCTTGTAGTACGTGCCGGACTGGTGGACCTTCGAGAAGTGCACCGGCAGGCCCAGGTGTTGGGAGGCCAGGTTCGTGAACCGGTGCGCCGCACCCTCGTACGAAACGCCGTACGCGTCGCGGAGGTCCTCGATCGAGAGGTCCTTGGCCTGCTTGGCGCGCTGCAGCATCTCGACGGTCTGGCGCTCGGGCATGCTCAACGCCCCCGCGAAGTAGTTGGTCTCCACGCGCTGGCGCAGGAACTCCCCGAACGATTGGGGCCGCTCATGCCCCAGCACCTGGTGGCCGAGCGCCTGCAACAGAACCGCGCGGGGGTTGTGGTCGGGGCGGCTCGACCGGGGCAGGTAGATGCGCCGGTTCACCAGGTCGGTCACCGACCGGGTGGACGACGGCAGGTCGGACACGTGCGCCATCGAGAAGCCGAGGTGGTCGGTGATGGCGCCGATCATCCGCTCCGACAGGGGCCCGCCCGTGTAGCCGACCCGCCGCAGCAGGTCGGCGGCCGCCGCCTCGATCTCGGGGAAGTAGTTGCCGCGGTCCCGCATCTCGCGGCGCAGTTCGGTGTTGGCGCGGCGGGCCTCCTCGGGGGTGGCCGCCCGCTCCTCGGCCTGGCGGCGCAACTCGCGGTGCAGGGCGACCATCGCCTCGAGCACCTCGGTCGGCGTCCGCGGCGAGATGCGGATCGACGGCAAACCGGCCGCCTGGGCCAACGGCGACCGCATGGCCGCCTCCAACTCCACCTCGAGCTGGGTGCGGTGGCTCGGGGTGCCGGTGGTCAGGTCGTCCAGCGTGGTGCCGTACAGCGCCGCCAACCGCTGCAGGACGCCCACGCGCGCCTCGCGCTTGCCGTTCTCGATCATCGACAGCTGGGAGGGGGCGACCTCCGCCTGCTCGGCGACCTGCGCCAGGGTGAGCCCGCGTTGCTTGCGGAGGGCGTGGAGGCGGCGTCCGAGCCCGAAAGAGTCGAGGAACGACTCCTGTTCCGGCGCCGGTGCCGGTGCGTGCCATGGGGTATTCGTCACAAGTTCACAATAGTGAAATTCTTCACATCTTTCCAGAGATTGGCGGGTGAAGAAGGGTTGCAGAGGCCGCAACATGGTGTCAGGCCACAACGGACCCCTCAGTGCAGAGGAGCACACCATGACCGAGAACACCCAGAACACCCAGAACCCCGTCACCGCCGACTCCCTCGAGTTCGACTGGATGACCAACCCCCGCTGGAAGAACGTCCGCCGCGACTACAGCGGCGCGGACGTCGTTCGCCTCCGCGGCACCGTCCAGGAGGAGTTCACCCTCGCCAAGCGCGGTGCCGAGATCCTGTGGGACGAGGTCACCCGCGGCAACGGCCACTACGTCAACTCGCTGGGCGCCCTCACCGGCAACATGGCCGTGCAGCAGGTCAAGGCCGGCCTCCGCGCCATCTACCTCTCCGGCTGGCAGGTCGCCGGTGACGCCAACCTGTCGGGCCAGACCTACCCCGACCAGAGCCTCTACCCCGCCAACTCGGTGCCCGCGGTCGTCCGCCGCATCAACAACGCGCTCATGCGCGCCGACCAGATCGAGCACCTCGAGGGCATCTCGACGGTCGACAACTGGCTCGTCCCGATCGTTGCGGACGCCGAGGCCGGCTTCGGCGGCCCGCTCAACGCCTACGAGCTCATGAAGGGCATGATCCAGGCCGGTGCGGCGGGCGTGCACTGGGAGGACCAGCTCGCCTCCGAGAAGAAGTGCGGCCACCTCGGTGGCAAGGTGCTCGTCCCCACCAAGCAGCACGAGCGCACCCTGAACGCCGCCCGCCTCGCCGCGGACGTCTCCGGCGTCCCGTCGGTCATCATCGCCCGCACGGACGCCGAGGCCGCCACGCTGATCACGTCGGACGTGGACGAGCGCGACCAGGAGTTCCTGACCGGTGAGCGCACCTCCGAGGGCTTCTACAAGGTCCGCAACGGCATCGAGCCCTCGATCGCCCGCGCCCATGCCTACGCCGAGTACGCCGACCTCATCTGGATGGAGACCGGCACCCCCGACCTCGAGCTGGCCCGCCAGTTCGCCGAGGCGGTCAAGGACAAGCACCCCGACCAGCTCCTCGCGTACAACTGCTCGCCGTCGTTCAACTGGAAGAAGCACCTCGACGACGCCACCATCGCCAAGTTCCAGCGCGAGCTCGGTGCCATGGGGTACACGTTCCAGTTCATCACCCTGGCCGGGTTCCACGCCCTCAACCACTCGATGTTCGACCTGGCCCACGGCTACGCCCGCGAAGGCATGTCGGCCTACGTGAAGCTGCAGGAGGAGGAGTTCGCCTCCGAGGCCCGCGGCTACACCGCCACCAAGCACCAGCGCGAGGTCGGCACCGGCTACTTCGACGCCGTCGCCACCATCGTCAACCCCGAGAGCTCCACCACCGCGATGGCGGGCTCCACCGAGTCCGGCCAGTTCCACTGACGGACTCCGCGTGACAAGGACACAACCATGAACCAGAGCATGAGCAGCCTGGCCGAGCAGACCTCGAGCTTCGGCCCGCAACCCACCAACCCGCGCTTCACCAAGAAGGCGCCGACCGTCGCGCCCGGCGAGGACCGCATCCTCACGGCGGCGGCCATCGACTTCATCGTCCAGCTCAACGACCTCGCGACCAAGCGCCGCGACGAGCTGATCGAGGCCCGCCACGCCCGTCGCGACGCGATCGCGCGTGGTGAAGACCCCCGGTTCCTGCCCGAGACCGCCCACATCCGGGCGGACGACACGTGGGTGGGCGCGCCGCTCGCCCCCGGCCTGGAGGACCGCCGCGTCGAGATCACCGGCCCGACCGAGCGCAAGATGACCATCAACGCGCTCAACTCCGGTGCCGCGACCTGGCTGGCCGACCTCGAGGACGCCAACCAGCCGGCCTGGGAGAACATGATCGGCGGCCAGCTGAACCTCTACGACGCGATCCGCGGCAAGATCTCCTTCACCTCGCCCGAGGGCAAGGAGTACACGGTCACCGCCGAGCAGACCCCGACCATCATCGTCCGCCCCCGCGGCTGGCACTACGACGAGAAGCACCTCCTCGTCGACGGCAAGCCCATGGTGGCCGGCGTCGTGGACTTCGGCCTGTACTTCTTCCACAACGCCCGTGCGCTCCTGCGCCGGGGCCGGGGGCCGTACTTCTACCTGCCGAAGACCGAGTCTCACCTGGAGGCCCGTCTCTGGAACGACCTCTTCATCCGGGCCCAGGACCTCCTGGGGATCCCGCGCGGCACGATCCGTGCGACCGTCCTCATCGAGACCATCACGGCCGCCTTCGAGATGGAGGAGATCCTCTACGAGCTGCGGCAGCACAGCTCCGGCCTCAACGCCGGTCGCTGGGACTACCTGTTCAGCATCATCAAGAACTACCGCGACCGGGGCGCCGAGTTCGTCCTCCCCGACCGCGCGCAGGTCACGATGGAGGCGCCGTTCATGCGGTCCTACACCGACCAGCTCGTGCGCGCCTGCCACCGCCGCGGTGTCAGCGCGATGGGCGGCATGGCGGCGTTCATCCCGAACCGCCGCAAGCCGGAGGTCACCGAGGCCGCGCTGGCCAAGGTCAGGGCCGACAAGCAGCGCGAGGCGAACGACGGCTTCGACGGCTCCTGGGTCGCGCACCCCGACCTGGTGCCCGTCTGCCGTGAGGTCTTCGACGCCACGCTCGGGGACAAGCCCAACCAGATCGACAAGCGCCGCTTCGACGTCATCCCGGACGACCGGGCGCTGATCGACCTGCGGATTCCGGGCTCGACGATCACGGACGCCGGCGTCCGCACGAACATCGACGTCGGCATCCGCTACATCGAGTCGTGGCTGCGGGGCAACGGGGCCGCGGCGATCCACGACCTCATGGAGGACGCCGCCACCGCCGAGATCTCGCGCTCGCAGATCTGGCAGTGGCGCAACGCCGGGGTCACCACCGAGGAGGGCCACCAGGTCACCACCGAGTGGCTGGGCCAGGTCTTCGACGAGGTCTTCGAGTCGTTGGAGCGGTTCGAAGGCGACCGGTTCGACGACGCCCGGGGCCTCTTCCAGGAGGTCGCCCTGGCCGACGAGTACCCGGAGTTCCTCACGCTCCCCGCGTACGAGCGTTTCGTCGCCTGACCCCACCCGCCGAGGGCTCGGGTTCAGAGCGCCGAGGGCTCGGGTTCAGTCCGCCGAGGGCTCGGGTTCAGTCCGCCGAGGGCTCGGGTTCAGTCCGCCGAGGGCCTGCCATCTTTGAGATGGCAGGCCCTCGGCCTTGCGGCGAGCCCTCGACGGTCGGAAGCCGAGCCCTCGGCAATGGGAAGCCGAGCCCTCGGCAGTGGGAACCCGAGCCCTCGGCGGTTCAGGCGGGCGGTGGTGCCACCAACGGCCAAGGATGGTCGGCCTCCAACCGCGCCGCCAACGCGAGCAGGACGCCGTCCTGGTCGAGGCGTCCGGTGAGCATGACACCGATCGGCAGCTCCACGCCGTCCACCTCGGTGCGCACCAAGGGCAGGCTGATGCTGGGCCGTCCGGTCAGGTTGGCGACGGACGTCCAGGGCGTGTGGTCGATCTGCGCGGCGAAGTCGGCGGCCGGATCGTTGTCGTCGCGGAGAGCACCCACCAGCGCGGGCGGTTGCGCCAGCGTCGGCGTCACCACGACATCGAATCCGGCCCAGTTCTCGGACGTCTCGTGGCCCAACTGCTGGATCGCCGCGAGCGCCAGGGCGTACTCGACCCCGGTGACGCGACGGCCGCGGGCACGCAGCCACGACGTCATGGGCGTGAGCAGGTCCTCCCCCTCGGGCTGCAGCGGGATCGATGCCGCCCCGGTCGTCCACACCGCGTCGAACGCGGCCCACCGCTCGGCCGGGAACGGGACCGGCGCCTCCACCACCTCGTGCCCCAGGTCGGCCAACCAGCCGGCGACGCGGCGCGCGGCGTCCTCGCACGCCGGGTGCACGACCGCGGTGTCGCTGATCACCGGCCTGGTCAGGACGCCGACGCGCAGCCGTCCGGGATCGGCGGCCGCCAGACGGGCGACACCCCAACCCGGCGCCAACACGTCGAGGCCGAGCACCGTGTCGGCGACCGTCCGACTGATGACACCATCGCTCACCAGACCGGGGCCGGGTGCCCGGCTGGGCAGCGCCGGCACCCACCCGCGGGACGGCTTGTGCCCGACGACACCGCAGGATGCCGCCGGGATCCGAATGCTGCCCCCACCATCGGACGCGTGCGCGAGCGGGACGATGCCCGCCGCCACCGCCGCAGCCGCCCCACCCGAGGAACCGCCGGCACCCCGACGGGTGTCCCACGGGGTCAGGGCCGGTGGGCGATCGGCCGGTTCGGTGTAGGCCGGGAACCCGAACTCCGGCGCCGTCGTCAGGCCGATCGCCACCGAGCCGGCATCGAAGAGACGCTGGGCCACCACGTCGGTTCGCACCCCCACGGTGCCCCGCAGCGCCGCCGAGCCGCCTTCGGCGGGCAGGCCCTCGACCTCGACCAACTCCTTGATGGGCACCGGGACGCCGGCCAAGGGACCGGCGTAGTCCCCCCTGCCGACGGAGGCGTCCACCGCCGCGGCCTGCGCCAGGGCGCGCTCGGGGGTGAGGGCGGCGAAGGCGCCGTACCGCGGACCGAGCTCCTCAGCGGCGCTCAGGGCGAGGCGTGCGACCTCGACAGCGCTCCACTCCCCCGCCCGGACGCGCTGCGCGATCTCGACGGCGGAGGCGTGGGCAGGGAGCGTCATGTCCCTACGCTAGCTGCTCAGCTCGAGCGGGACACCAGCTGGTCGCAGAGAGCCGACAGCGCATCGCGAGCGGCACCCTCGGGGACATCCGCGAGGTGGCCGCGGGCGACCTCGGCACGGCGGAGGACCTCTTCTCGTGCCTCGCGCAGCACCGGATGAGCGCGGAGCGCCTCCAACGCTTCGGTGACCTCGTCCTCGTCCGTGAGGGGGCGCGAGGTCAGGTCGAGGAGCCGCTCGTCGCCCGGCCCGGCGGACTGCCGCAGCATGAGCACGGGCAGCGTGGCCACGCCCTCCCGGAGGTCGGTGCCGGGTGTCTTTCCGGACGTGTCGGACGCGATGTCGATCAGGTCGTCCGACAACTGGAAGACGACGCCGAGCTCCTCGCCGTACCGCGCCAGGGCGTCCAGGACGTCCTGCGGCGCACCACACACCATGCCGCCGAAGACCGTGGAGGCCGCGATCAGCGAACCGGTCTTGTCCGCGATGACGTCGAGGTAGTGGGCGAGGTGGTCGGCGTCCGGCTCGGGACCGCGGGTCTCGGCGATCTGGCCCTGGACGAGGCGGGCGAACGTCTCGGCCTGCAGCAGCACGTAGTCGGTGCCCATGGTCGCGACGGTCGAGGAGGCGCGGGCGAACAGGAAGTCACCGACCATGATCGCGACGGTGTTGTCCCAGCGGCTGTTCGCCGAGGGGACGCCGCGGCGCACGTCGGCCTCATCCATGACGTCGTCGTGGTAGAGGCTCGCCACGTGGGTGAGTTCCATCACGACGGCGGCGCGATCGATCATCGACGGGTCGGCGCCCGGGTAGAGCTGCGACGCCAGCGCGACCAGGAGCGGGCGGAACCGCTTCCCGCCGGCGGACAGCAGGTGCTGGGCCGCGTCCGTGGTGAACGCGGTCTGGGCGACCGCGGTGGCGGCCAGGCGCGCTTCCACGGCATCGAGGCGCTCGCGGACGAGCGCCTCGAACGCCGGGTCAACGGCGGGCTGTTGAATGGATGTCACCGAAGGAAGCCACCCGCGAAGGTCGCCAGCTGCATCACCTGGTCGGGGACCACACCGAGCCACAGGGTGGCGACGGCGCCGATGACGATCGGGATCCAGGTCCACGCGCTGGCATTGCCGACGAAGACGCCCTTGGCGGGCGCGCCGGCGAACATGACGACCACCAGCCGCAGGTAGAAGTACACGGCGAGGAGGCTGGCCAGGACGGCCACGACCACGAGCCAGCCGTACCCGCCGCGCCAGGCCGCCGTGAACACGGCCCACTTGCCGATGAAGCCACCGGTCAGCGGGATGCCCGCGAAGCTCAGCATGAACAGCGACATCAGGCCGGCCACCCACGGGCTCTTCCGGGCCAGGCCGGACCATCCCGCGATGGAGTTCTCCTCGCCGGCCGCGTTGCGCACCAGGGTGACGATGGCGAAGGCACCGATCGTCCCGAAGCCGTACGCGGTGAGGTAGAACATCACGGCCGAGGCGGACGTCGCCTGACCGGCCGGGACGACCTGCGTGGCACCGACGATGGCGGTCAGCACGAAGCCGGCGTGGGCGATCGAGGAGTAGGCGAGGAGGCGCTTGACGTCGGACTGGGTGAGGGCACCGATGATGCCCACCGCCATCGTCAGGACGGCCAGCACGGCGAGGATGGGCTGCCAGTTCCAGCGCTCCCCGTCGAGGGCGACATACAGGACGCGCGTGAGGGCGCCGACGGCGGCGAGCTTGGTGCAGATCGCCATGAACCCGGTGACGGGGGTCGGTGCGCCCATGTAGACGTCCGGCGTCCAGCTGTGGAACGGCACGACGCCGACCTTGAACAACAGGCCGATGCCCACGAAGGCGAGGCCGATGTACATCAGCCCGTTGCCGGTGAGCGAGTTGCCGCCCACCGCCTCGTGGATGGCACGGAGGTCGAACGACCCGCTGTAGATGTACAGCATGGCGATGCCGAACAGGAAGAAGCCGGAGCTGAACGCGCCCAGCAGGAAGTACTTCAACGCGGCCTCCTGGCTCAGCAGGCGGCGACGGCGCGCCATGCCCGAGAGCAGGTAGAGGGGCAGCGAGAAGACCTCGAGGGCGACGAACATGACGATCAGGTCGGCACTGGCCAGGAAGACCATCATGCCGCCGACGGCGAAGAGTCCGAGCGGGAAGACCTCGGTGTGCTCACGACGGGCGGCCGACGCGTCGGCCTCCTCGACGGAACCCGGCACCGAGGCGGCGGACGCCGCGAAGGCGCTCGCTCCCCCGTTCAGCTGGCGCTCGGAGAACACCATGAACGCGAGCGCTCCGAACACGAGCAGCGCGGCCCACATGAAGTAGGTCGGCCCGTCGAGCATGATCGATCCCATGGCCAGGCGGCCCTGACGCCCCGCGCGCCAGTTGATGACCAGGAACCCCAGCGAAAGGACGACCGAGGCGAACACCAGCGTCATCTGGGCCAGGAACCGGTACGCCCGGGGGAGGACGGCGTCCAGCAGGATGCCGATGCTCGCGGCGGCGAGGACCAGCAGGACCGGGGCCAGGGCCCTCCACTCGAGCGTGGGGGCCGCCATCTCCAGGGCCGGCAGGAGGACGGACGACATCACTTGGCTCCCTTCACGACCGGGGCCGGGTCGGTGGTGCCGACGTAGGCCAGGGTCGCCTGTGCGGTGGGCTCAACCAGCTGGACGGCGGGCTGGGGGACGAAACCGAGGAATACCAGAACCCCGATGATCGGCACCATGATCGCCTTCTCCAGTCCGGTGAGGTCGCGGCCCGTGAACTGGGCCGCGGTCTGGTCGGAGATGGGTCCCGTCATCGTCTTCTGGTACATCCGCAGGATGTACACGGCAGCGAGGACGACGCCCAGGAGCGCGACCGCGGTGACGACCGGGTAGCGGCTCCACGTGCCGGCGATGACCATGAACTCGCTGACGAACGGGGCCAGACCGGGCAGCGACAGGGTCGCCAAGCCGGAGACCAGCAGGACCCCCGCCACGACGGGCGCGACCTTCTGGACGCCGCCGTACGCGGCGATCTCGTAGCTACCGGTGCGCTTGGCCAGGTACCCGACGACCAGGAACATGCCCGCGGTCGAGAAGCCGTGATTCAGCATGTAGAAGATCGAGCCGGTCATCGACGTGGTGGTGAAGGCGTAGATGCCCAGCACCATGAAGCCGAAGTGGCTGACCGAGGTGTACGCCACCAGCCGCATGAGGTTGCGGCTGCCGATGGCACCCAGGGCGCCCCAGATGATCGAGACCACGGCGAACCACACCATGAAGGGGGTGATCCAGAGGGACGCCTCGGGGAACAGGCCCAGACAGAGCCGGATCATGCCGAAGGTGCCGATCTTGTCGAGCACGCCGACCAGCAGGGTCGCGGTGCCCGGCGTGGAGTTCTCGGCGGCGTCCGGCAGCCACGTGTGCAGCGGCACCATCGGGGCCTTCACGACGAAGGCGATCAGGAAGCCCAGCATCAGCCACCGGCCGAGGTCACCGTCGAAGCGGACGGCGGCCAGGTCGGGGATCAGGTAGGACGGCACGCCCTGCGAGGCACCCACGACGTAGACGCCGACGACCGAGGCCAGCATGATGAGGCCACCGGCCAGGCTGAAGAGCAGGAACTTGACGGCGGCGTAGGAGCGGCGCTCCCCACCGAACCCGACGATCAGGAAGTACGTCGGGATCAGGGTCGCCTCGAAGAAGATGTAGAAGAGCAGGACGTCGTTCGCCAGGAAGACGAACATCGCCAGGCCCTCGAGCATCAGGACGAGCGCGAAGAACGCCTGGGCGCTCCACCGATTCGCCGGGGGCTCCCACTCGGCCAGCAGCACCACCGGCGTCAGGACGGCGGTCATCAGGACCATCGCGATGCCCATGCCGTCCGCGTCGAGCGCCCACCAGGCCCCGAAGGCGCGGATCCAGGGAACCTGGACCGCCAGGTCGGTGCCGCCGGCGTGCAGCACGGCCACGCCGACGGCGACGGCCAGCGTCGCCACGGAGACGCTGATGCCGAGGACGCGCGCCGCTCCCTTGCCCATGGGCAGCAGGAGTAGGACGCCGCCGACCAACGGCAGCAGGCCGAGGAAGGTCAACCAGGGGAATGTCATGTCAACTCCTCCCTCAACCGAGCTGGTTGAGGATCAGAACGGCACCCACGAGCAGGACGCCGACCACCATGGTGAGGGCGTAGCTGCGGGCGTACCCGGTTTGCAGGCGGCGGACCTGCGTGGACAGCCCGGCGAAAGCGCGCCCGGTCGAGTCCGCGGCTCCGTCGATGCCCTTCGAGTCCGTCGTGTCGATGGCGCCCGACAGGGCGATGGTCGGGCTCACGAACAGGGCGTCGTTCACCTGGTCGCCGAACAGGACGTTGCGGCCGGCGATCGTGATGGGGTTCGCCGTGGCCGGCGCGGTGACCGGGATGGACGACCGACCGAACACGAGCCAGGCCACGACGACGCCGAGAGCCACCACGATCATCGTCATCCAGCCGACCGCGGTCGGGATGAGGCTGAGCTCGTGGGGGTGGTTGCCCACGGCGGGCTCGAGCCAGGTCTGGATCCAGAAGTTCATGACGATGCCGATGCCGACCGAGAAGATCGCGAGGACGATGAGCGGGATCGTCATCACCTTCGGGGATTCGTGCGGGTGCACACCCTCCTGCCAACGCTTCTCGCCGAAGAACGTCATGAGCATCAGGCGCGTCATGTAGAAGGCCGTGATACCGGCGCCGACCAGGGCGCAGATGCCGATGAAGGTGTTGTGCTCGAAGGCCGCCTCGATGATGTGGTCCTTCGAGAAGTAGCCCGAGAGGAACGGGAACCCGATGATGGCGAGGTAGCCCATCGCGAACGTCCAGAACGTGACCTTCATCGCCTTGGCGAGCCCGCCGTAGTGGCGCATGTTCACGTCGTCGTTCATGCCGTGCATGACGGACCCGGCACCCAGGAACATGTTGGCCTTGAAGAAGCCGTGCGTGAGCAGGTGGAAGATCGCGAAGGCGTACCCGGCCGGGCCGATGCCCGCGGCGAGCAGCATGTAGCCGATCTGCGACATCGTGGAGCCGGCGAGGACCTTCTTGATGTCGTCCTGGCTCGTACCGATCCAGGCGCCCGCGAGCAACGTCACCGTGGCGACGATGACGACCGCCATCTGCGCGGTCGGGGACGCCTCGAAGAGCGCGTGGCTGCGGACCACGAGGTAGACGCCCGCGGTCACCATCGTGGCGGCGTGGATGAGGGCCGAGACCGGGGTCGGGCCCTCCATGGCGTCCAGGAGCCAGGCCTGCAGCGGCACCTGAGCGGACTTGCCGCAGGCGCCCAGGAGCAGGAACAGGCCGATCAGCGTCGCCCACAGCGGCTCGGTGCCGGCGGCGGCGGCGTTCACCTCGGTGAACTTGGAGCTGCCGAACATCGCCAGCATCGTGGAGATGCCCATCAGCATGCCGAGGTCACCCACGCGGTTCATGACGAACGCCTTGGTCGCGGCGGCGGCGGCGGTGGGCCGGTGCTGCCAGAACCCGATCAGCAGGTACGACGCCAGACCGACGCCCTCCCAGCCGATGAACAGGATCAGGTAGTTGTCGGCCAGCACCAGCAGGAGCATGGCGGCGATGAACAGGTTCAGGTAGGCGAAGAACCGGCGGCGCCGCGGGTCGTGGCTCATGTAGCCGATCGAGTACACGTGGATGAGGCCACCCACACCGGTGATCAGCAGGGCGAAGAGGATCGACAGCTGGTCGACCAGCAGGCCGACCTGGAAGTCCCACTCCCCGACCGAGAACCAGGTGTAGAGGTGGGACGACACCGCACGCTCGGTGGCCGGCGACAGGAGTTGCTGGCCGAACAGGCAGGCGGCGATCGCGAACGACCAGAACACCGCGGCGGTGGCCAGCAGGTGGCCCCAGGCGTCCGTCAGCTTGCCGCCGAGCAGGAGAAGGGCCGCCACGATCGCCGGCACGGCGATCATCGTCCACGCCCACGTGAACATCCCGGTCGCTGCGACCGGTTCGGCGATGGTTTCGAGAAGGATCACGTCGCCCACCTCAGAGCTTCAGCAGGTTGGCGTCGTCGACCGAGGTCGAGCGGCGCGTCTTGTAGATCGAAACGATGATGGCCAGGCCCACCACGACCTCCGCCGCGGCGACCACCATCACGAAGAACGCGGTGGTCTGCCCGTCGAGTGTTCCGGTGATGTGGGCCCCCGCCACGAACGCGAGGTTGCAGGCGTTCAGCATCAACTCGACGCAGAGGAACGCGATCAACGCATTGCGCCTGAGCATGACGCCGACGGCGC
Source organism: Propioniciclava sp. LT432 (assembly GCF_059515965.1). Lineage (NCBI taxonomy): Bacteria > Bacillati > Actinomycetota > Actinomycetes > Propionibacteriales > Propionibacteriaceae > Propioniciclava > Propioniciclava sp. LT432. The sequence goes on from NZ_JCAKNE010000003.1 coordinate 75,075, forward strand.
CGATCGCGAACAACAGGGCAGCCAGAATGAGGTAGTTCTCGGGATTCATCATGGCTCAGTCCTCCTCGTCCTCGTCGCGGATCTCCTTGACGGAGGTGAACGTGTTGCTCGTGACCTGCGTCAGCGGGGTCGGGTCGATGAGGGCGCCGCGCACGGCGAGCGTCTCGCTGAGTGACTTCTCGGCGACCGTGCCGTCCGGCAGCAGGGCGCCGACGCCGATCGAGTTGCTGCCCGCGTAGACGCCCGAGTTCGGCCGCGACCCGGGGTGTTCGCCCAAGGTCTTGTAGGCGTGCATGCGGTCGGCCGCGACCTCGGCCTGGCCCTTACGCGGGCGCAGGCGCTCGGGGTGCGCGAGGAGCATGGCACCGACGGCCGCGACGATCAGCAGGGCGGCCGCGAGCTCGAAGACGAACACGTAGCGACCGAAGAGCAGGTTCGCCAGGCCCTCGACGTTGCCGCCGAACTCGGCGTTGGCCGCGGTGACCGTGGCGGGCTCGGAGTGCAGCGCACCACCGATGCCGAAGAACAGCATCGCGACGACACCGATGCCGGCCAGCACGGCCAGGGGGCGCTGACCCTTGATGGTCTCGACCGCCGAGTCGGGGGTCACGATGCCGACCATCATCAGGACGAACAGGAACATCATCAGCACGGCGCCGGTGTAGACGATGATCTGCACCATCGCGAGGAACGGCGCATCGAGCGACGCGTAGAGGACGGCGAGTCCGACCATGGTGACGGCCACCGACAGCGCCGCGTAGACGGCACGACGGCTCAGCACGAGCCCGAGGGCACCGAGGACGGTCAGCGGGGCCACCACCCAGAAGGTCACCTCCGCTCCGGTGACGAGTGGAAGTAGCACGGTGTTCACGAAGCGACCTCCTCGGTCTCGACGGGACCGGTCCGCGTGTCCGGGACACCCGTTGCGGGCAGGCCGAGGAAGTAGTCCTTCTCGTCGTTGCCGAGGCGGCGGGGGTGCGGAGGCTCCTCCATGCCCGGCAGCAGCGGGGCGAGGAGTCGGTCCTTGGTGTAAATCATCTTCTCGCGCGACGTGTCGGAGAGCTTGAAGTCATTGGTCATCGTCAGCGCGCGCGTCGGGCACGCCTCGATGCACATCCCACAGAGGATGCAGCGCAGGTAGTTGATCTGGTAAACCGCGCCGTACCGCTCACCCGGCGAGTACCGGGCGTCCTCGGTGTTGTCCGCGCCCTCGACGTAGATGGCGTCGGCCGGGCACGCCCAGGCGCACAACTCGCAGCCCACGCACTTCTCCAGGCCGTCGGGCCAGCGGTTCAGCTGGTGACGACCGTGGAAGCGGGGAGCCGTGATCTTCTCCTGCCCCTTCTCGGGGTACCCCTGCGTGAAGGTCTTCCGGAACATCGTCCGGAACGTGACGCCGAAACCGGCCCAGGCATCCAAGAGCCCCATGGTTACGCGTCCTTCCTGTCGTCTTCGGACGCCGCGGGTGCGGCCTGGTCGGTGTCGGTGCTGGTGCCGGCGATCACGTCGGCGAACTCCGGCAGGGTCTGGCCCGGCAGCGGCGGGACGGGGTACCCGCCCGCGAAGGCGTCGAAGGAGACCGGCACGAGGGACGGCTCCTCCTGCTTCTCCTCGCCACCGCCCAGGAACAGGACGGCGAGGAGGGCGAGGACGACCACTCCGATCAGGATCCACAGCAGCGGACCCTGGAGGAGGCCGTGGTTGGTCAGCCCGCGCAGCAGCGCGATGACCATGACCCAGCCCAGCGAGATCGGGATCAGCCACTTCCAGCCCAGGTTCATGAACTGGTCGTACCGGAAGCGCGGAAGCGAGGCGCGGACCCAGACGAAGAAGAAGATGAAGGCCTGGACCTTGATGACGAACCAGAGGAGGCCCCACCAGCCGGTGTCCGGGATCAGGAAGCCGAGCGGCCAGATGGCCTTGTAGCCACCGAGGAACAGCGTGGTGACGATCGCCGAGAGGGTCGTCATGTTGATGTACTCGGTGAGGTAGAAGATCGCGTAACGGAACCCGGTGTACTCGGTGATGTGGCCCGAGACCAGCTCGGACTCGCACTCGGGGAGGTCGAACGGGACGCGGTTGGACTCACCCAGCATCGAGATCACGTAGATGGCGAAGGAGGGCAGGAGCAGCAGCCAGTACCACTGCTGCAAGCCGACGGGGTTCGCGCCGAACATCGGCAGCCCCTGCGCCTCGACGATCGTCCCGGTCGACATCGAGCCGGCGTAGAGGAACACGGCCACGTAGCTCAGGCCCATCGAGATCTCGTAGGAGATCATCTGGGCACTGGCGCGCATCGAGCCGAGCAGCGAGTAGGGCGACTGCGAGGAGTAGCCCGCGAGCACGAAGCCGTACACGGCGGTGGAGGCCGCCGCCAGCAGGACCAGGGCGGAGACCGGCAGGTCCGCGACCTGCAGTCGGGTGTGGACGCCGAACATCTCGACCTCGCCAGCCAGCGGGATCACCGACCAGGCCGTGAAGGCGGACACGCCAGCGATCAGCGGGGCGAGGCCGTACAGCACCTTGTCCACCATGCCGGGTGCGAAGTCCTCCTTGAGGAGGAACTTCAGGCCGTCACCCAACGTCTGGCCGAGGCCGAGCGGACCGTTCATGATCGGGCCCTTGCGCTGCTGCATCTTGCCCAGCACACGGCGCTCGAACCACACGTTGACGATCTGCCAGGTCAGGACCAGCAGGACGATGCCCACGGCCTTGATCAACACGATCCACCACGGATCGTTCATGACGAAGGGTTCAGGGGTCATGCCGCACCTCCGGTGACAGTGACGAACTCGCCCGCGGCGACGCGGAGCTCACCGAGCCCCTGGCCACCACGGTTGCCCGGGATCCAGACGACCCCGTCGACCATGGAATCCTCGACGAACAGCGTGAGGTCGGTGGAACCACCGGCGCTCGCCACCCGCACGGTGTCGCCCTCGCCCAGGCCGAGGTTGGACGCCGTGCTCGGGCTGACGCGGGCGACGACCGGCTTGGCCGTGGCCAGCAGGGAGGTCGCGCCGGCGTTCGAGGCGGAACCGTCGATGAGCTCACGCCACGACGCGAGCACCAGGCCCTCGCCTTGCGACGCGAGCGGGAGGTCCTCGTGCGGGGCGCCCGTGCGAGCGCCCTCCCACGTCCCCAGCTCGGTGAGCTCGGCCTTGGCGCTCTTGGCGGACCGGATCCCGAGGTCCGCACCCAGCGCGTCCGCCAGCATGGCGAGCACGCGGAGGTCGGTCATCGGGTTGGCGGCCTGCCGGTTCACGCGGTTGACGCGGCCCTCACGGTGCTCCCAGTTGAGGAACGTGCCCGACTGGTCCTCGATCAGGTCGACCGGGAGGACCACGTTGGCGCGCTCGGTGACCTCGCTCAGGCGCGTCTCCAGGCTGACCAGGAAGCCGACCTGCTCCAGCGCCTCGCGGGCGATGACGGCGTCCGGCAGGTCGGTGGGCTGGACGCCCGCGACCACCAGCGCCTTCAGGTCACCGGTCCTCGCCGCGTGCAGCATGGCGCCGGTGTCGAGACCGGGCTCCGTCGGCAGGGAGTGGACGCCCCACACCGACTGCACGTCGACGCGAGCCGCGGCGTCCGCCACGGAACGGCCGCCGGGCAGCAGGTTCGGCATGCAGCCCGCCTCGATGGCGCCACGGTCACCGGCGCGGCGGGGCACCCACGCGAAGCGGGCGCCCGTGCGGGCGGCGAGGTTGACGACCGACGTCAGGGTTCCGAGCGCCCCGGCGGCGCGCTCGCCGACCAGGATGATCGTGTCGGCGTCCGCGTCGAGCTTGGAGACCACCTCGGCCTCGGTGCCCGGCACGGTCGGGACGAGGTGCGCACCCAGCTTCGCGGCGCCGTTCGAGACGAACGGGGCCACCGTGACGACCTTCAGGCCCTTCTTGCGGACGGCCTTGCGGAGGCGCAGGAAGACGATCGGGCTCTCCTCCTCGGCCTCGAACGCCACGCAGATGACCTGCTTGGCCCGCTCGAGGTCGGCGTAGGTGACGCCCTCCCCCAGACGCTTGCCGGCGACCGCGTGGGCGAGGAAGTCGCCCTCCTCGATCGTGTGCTGGCGGGTCCGGAAGTCGATGTTGTTCGTGCCGAGCACGGCGCGGGCGAACTTGGCGTAACCGTAGGAGTTCTCCAGCGTGAGGCGTCCGCCGGTGATGACACCGACGTCGGTGCCGGCGGCCTTCAGGCCCGCCACGGCCAGGTCGATGGCCTCGGGCCAGGACGCCGGGCGCAGGGTGTTGCCCTCACGGACGAGCGGACCGCGCAGGCGGTCGTCGCCACGGCCGGAACGGAAGGCGAACCGACCGCGGTCGCAGTTCCACTCCTCGTTGACCTCGGGGGCGTTCCCGGCGAGGCGACGCTTCACCTGGAAGTGACGGTGGTCGGAGCGGAGCTGGCAACCGGCCGCACAGATCTCACAGGTGACCGGGGTCGACACGAGGTCGAACGGACGGGCCTGGAAGCGGTAGTCTGCGCTGGTCAGCGCGCCGACCGGGCAGATCTGGACGACATTGCCGGAGAAGTAGCTGTCGTAGGGCTCGCTCTCGTACTGGCCCACCTGCTGGAGCGCGCCGCGCTCGACCAGGGCGATGAACGGATCGCCGGAGATCTGCTCGGAGAACCGGGTGCAGCGCGCGCACAGGACGCAGCGCTCGCGGTCGAGCAGGATCTGGGCCGAGACCGCCACCGGCTTGGGGTAGGTCCGCTTCGGGTACTGGTAGCGCGACTCCGAGTACCCGTGGCTCATGGACTGGTTCTGCAGGGGGCACTCGCCGCCCTTGTCGCAGATCGGGCAGTCCAACGGGTGGTTGATCAGCAGGAATTCCAGCATGCCCTTCTGCGCCTTGTCGGCGACCGGCGAGCTGACCTGCGTCTTGATCTGCATGTTCGGGGCGACCTCGAGCGTGCAGGACGCCTGGGGCTTGGGCATGCCGCGCCCGTTGCCCATGTCGGGGACCTCGACCATGCACTGGCGGCAGGCGCCCATGGGCTCCAGCAGCGGGTGGTCGCAGAACCGCGGAATGTTGATGCCGATCATCTCGGCCGCGCGGATGGCGAGGGTGCCCTTCGGCACCTGCACCTCGGTGCCGTCGATGAAGACCGAGATCAGGTCCGACTTCTCGACGGCGCCGGCCTTGGCGTCGACGCTCATGCGTGCTCTCCTGCCTGCTTGACCGGGAACAGGGCGCTCTTCCCGTACGGGAACAGCTCCCACGCCGGCGTGTGGTAGCCGGCCTCGAACTCGGAACGGAACTCCTTCACGGCCGACGTGACGCACGCGACCGCACCATCGGCGAGGGCGCAGAACGAGCGGCCCCCGATGTTCTCGGCCACGTCCAACATCTTCTCGATGTCGCCCTCCTGGGCCTGCCCCGCCTCGAACTGGCGCAGCATCTGCACCAGCCACCAGTTGCCCTCACGGCAGGGGGTGCACTTGCCGCAGGACTCGTGCTTGTAGAACTCGATCCAGCGCAGCGTCGTCCGGACCACCGAGGTGGTCTCGTCGAAGATCTGCAGGGCGCGGGTGCCGAGCAGCGAGCCGGCAGCCGCGACCGAGTCGAAGTCGAGCGGCATGTCGAGCGCGTCCTTGGTGAGGATCTGTGTCGAGGACCCGCCCGGCGTGAAGAACTTCAGCTCGTGGCCGTTGCGCATCCCTCCGGCCAGCTCGATGAGCCGGCGCAGCGTGATGCCCATGGGGGCCTCGAACTGGCCCGGGTTCGCGACGTGGCCCGAGAGGGAGAAGATGCCGTGACCCTTGCTCTTCTCGGTGCCCATCGAGGCGAACCAGTCCGCACCCTTGGCGATGATGCCGGGGACCGACGCGATCGACTCCACGTTGTTGACGACGGTCGGGCTGGCGTACAGGCCGGCGACGGCCGGGAACGGCGGCCGCAGGCGGGGTTGCCCGCGGCGTCCCTCGAGCGAGTCGAGCAGGGCCGTCTCCTCGCCGCAGATGTAGGCGCCGGCGCCCGCGTGGACGACGATCTCGAGGTCGTAGCCCGTGCCGAGGATGTTCTTGCCGAGATAGCCGGCCGAGTACGCCTCGCGCACGGCCTGCTGCAGGCGGCGGATCACGTGGAGGACCTCGCCCCGCACGTAGATGAACGCGAAGTGGGAGCGGATGGCGTACGAGGAGATGGCGACACCCTCCACGAGCACGTGGGGGTTGGCCATCATCAGCGGGATGTCCTTGCAGGTGCCCGGCTCCGACTCGTCCGCGTTGACGACGAGGTACTTCGGGTTGGGGTTGTCCTGGGGGACGAAGCTCCACTTCATGCCCGTGGGGAACCCGGCGCCGCCGCGACCGCGGAGACCCGCGTTCTTGACCTCGCCGATCACCGCGTCCGGCTCCATCTGCAGGGCCTTCTTCAGACCCTTGTAGCCGCCTGTGCGCTCGTAGTTGGCGAGCTTCCACGCGCGGTCGTCGGCCCAGGTCGCCGAGAGGACCGGGGTGAGCGTGTCGGTCACTTCTGCTCCTCCTGAGTCGGCGGGGCCGCGTCGGGAGCGGACCAGCCGTGCTCCTTGGCGATGGACAGGCCGACCAACGAAGCGGGGCCCGCGGTGGGACCCTCGTCGGCGCGGCCGTCGGGGAAGCCGGCGAGCACGCGCTCGGCCTCCTTCCAGCTGGTCAGGGTGGCACCGCGGGTCGACTGGACGGGCTTGCCCGATGCCAGGTCGTCGAGCAGGCGGTCCGCCTTCTCCGGGTCCATGTTGTCCATGAACTCCCAGTTCACCATCATGACCGGCGCGAAGTCGCAGGCCGCGTTGCACTCGAGGCGCTCGAGGCTGAAGGTGCCGTCCGCCGTGGTCTCGCCCTCACCGATGCCGAGCTTGTCCGAGACGTGGTCGAGCAGCGCGTCGCCGCCCATGACCGCGCACAGGGCCGTCGTGCAGACGCCGACGTGGTGCTTGCCGGCCGGACGCCGCTTGTACATCGTGTAGAAGGTCGCCACACCGGAGACCTGCGCAGCGGTGATGCCCAGGATGTCGGCGCACGCCTCGATGCCGCGCGGGGAGACACGGCCGTCGACCGACTGCACGAGGTGCAGCATCGGCAGCAGGGCTGAGCGAGGCTGGGGGTAGCGACCCGCCAACTCGCGCAGCTCGGCGATCGTGTGGTCGTCGATGTTGCTGGACTGGTCGGTCATGTCCACCGAACCGGAGTCCGGGAACCAGGTTTGGAACTCGTGACCGCTCACCGGTCAACACCTCCCATGACAGGGTCGATCGAAGCCAGGGCCATGATCACGTCCGAGATCATGCCGCCCTCACACATCAGGGGCATGGACTGCAGGTGGTTGAAGCCTGGGTCCCGCATGTGGGAGCGGTACGGACGCGTGCCCCCGTCGGAGACCACGTGGCAGCCGAGCTCGCCCTTGGGGCTCTCGATCGGCACGTAGGCCTGGCCGGCCGGGACCCGGAAGCCCTCGGTCACGACCTTGAAGTGGTGGATCAGCGCCTCCATGGACTCGCCCATGATGTGCTTGATGTGCTCGTGGCTGTTGCCCTGGCCGTCCGGGCCGACGCGCAGGTCGGCCGGCGAGCTGATCTTCGCGTCGGTGTACATGACCGGCTGGCCGATGGACTCCTCGAGACGGTCCGCGACCTGCTTCACGATCTTCAGCGACTCCCACATCTCCTGGTACCGGACCAGGAAGCGGTCGTAGCAGTCGGCCCCGTGGTAGACGGGGATGTCGAAGTCGTAGGTCTCGTAGCCGCAGTAGGGCTGCGCCTTGCGCAGGTCCCACGCGTAGCCGGCCGAGCGCAGGATCGGACCGGTGACGCCGAGCGCCATGCAGGCGGCCAGGTCCTGGACGCCGACGCCGACGGTACGGCCCTTGAAGATCGGGTTCTGCTCGATGAGCTGCGAGATCTCCGGGATGTGCTTCTCCAGCCAGGCGATCAGGTCGCGCAACTGGGAGATCGCGTTCTCCGGCAGGTCGACGGCGACGCCGCCGGGCCGGACGTAGGCGTGGTTCATGCGGACGCCCGTGACGGCCTCGAAGAAGTCGAGGATCATCTCGCGTTCACGGAAGCCGGCCATCATGACCGAGGTGGCGCCCAACTCGTTGCCCGTGGTGCCGATCGCGACCAGGTGGTTGCTGATGCGGTTGAGCTCCATCATGAGCACGCGGATCTGGGTGGCGCGCTCGGGGATCTTGTCCTCGATGCCGAGCAGGCGTTCGACCGAGAGGCAGTAGGCGACCTCGTTGAAGATCGGCGCCACGTAGTCCATGCGGGTGACGAACGTCGACCCCTGGGCCCAGGTGCGGAACTCCATGTTCTTCTCGATGCCCGTGTGCAGGAAGCCGATGCCGGGGCGCAGGCTCTTCACCGTCTCGCCCTCGGTCTCCAGGATCAGGCGGAGGACGCCGTGGGTGGCCGGGTGCTGCGGGCCCATGTTGATGACGAGGGTCTCGTCACCGCGCTCGGCCTGCTCCTGGGCGATGTCGGCCCAGTCGCCGCCCATGGGCATGTAGACCGTGCCGGTCGCCTCCTCGGAGCCCTGGGCGTAGTAGTCGTGTTCCTGGCTCACCGGTATTCCCTCCGCTGGTCCGGGGGCGGCACAACCGCGCCCTTGTACTCGACGGGGATACCGCCGAGGGGGTAGTCCTTCCGCTGGGGGTGTCCGGCCCAGTCATCCGGCATGAGGATGCGGGTGAGGGCCGGGTGCCCGTCGAAGATCACGCCGAACATGTCCCAGGCCTCGCGCTCGTGCCAGTCGGCGGCGGGGTACGTCGCGACCACGCTCGGGATGTGCGGGTCGGCGTCCGGCGCGGTGACCTCCAGGCGAACGCGGCGGTTGTGCGTGTAGGAGAGCAGGTGGTACACCACGTGCTGCTCGGCGCCGGCGTCCGTCGGGTAGTGGACGCCGGAGACACTCATGCAGCCCTCGAAGCGCAGGTGTGCGTCGTCGCGCATGGCCTTCACGACCTCGGGAAGCCTCTCGCGCGGCACGAAGATCGTCAGTTCGCCACGGTCGAACAGGACGTGCGAGACGCCGCCGTCGACGAGTTGCTCGAGCCGGACGACCATCCGCTCCTGGTCATCGGCGAGCGGGCGCTCGGTCACCTGGCGGGGCAGGTACTCGCGGACGATGCCGCCGTAGCCGGACGTGTCCGGGGTGCCCTCCGACCACATGCCCGTCCGGATCACGGCCGGGCTGGGCTGGGCGTCCTCACGCTCGAGGCCGGCCGCGGGCGCCGAGTCCTGACCGGAGACACGGGTGTCGATGGTCTTCTCCTCGCCCGGGAGCTTCTTCTCCTCACTCATCGCATGAGGCCCTTCATCTCGATGGTCGGGGTCGCGGCGAGCTGGAGCTCCTCCAGGTCCTCCAGGACCTTGGCGCGGTGCGCGCCCATCGGGTCGCGCAGGACGATCTCGCGCAGCTTGAACATGCCGTCGATCAGCATGTCCGGACGGGGCGGGCAGCCGGGGACGTACACGTCCACCGGGACGATGTGATCACCGCCCTGGACGATGGCGTAGTTGTTGAACATGCCGCCGGAGCTGGCGCACACGCCCATGGCCATGACCCACTTCGGGTTGGGCATCTGGTCGTAGACCTGCCGCATGACCGGGGCCATCTTCTGGCTCACGCGCCCGGAGATGATCAGCAGGTCGGCGTGGCGGGGCGATGCGCGGAAGGCGACCTGGCCCCAGCGGTCGGCGTCGTACCGCGCACAGCCGAAGGCCATCATCTCGATGGCGCAGCAGGCCAGGCCGAACGTCGCCGGCATGATCGACGCGCGCCGCATCCAGCCGGCGATCCCCTCGATCGTGGTGGTCAGGATTCCCGATTCCGGGAGTGCGTCTTCGATACCCATGTCAGATTCCCTTTCCTACCGGCTCAGTCCCACTCCATGCCGCCGCGCTTGTACTCGTAGAAGTACGCGATGCACAGCAGCAGGAGGAACACGATCATGGCGAGCACGACGAACATGCTCAGCTGGTCGAACGCCACCACCCAGGGGTAGAGGAAGGCGATCTCGACGTCGAAGACGAGGAACATCATCGCGGTGATGTAGTACTTCACCGGGAAGCGGCCACCCGCGGGCTTGGGCGTGGGGTCGATGCCGCACTCGTACGGCATGTACTTGACCTTGTTGTAGCGCTTCGGGCCGATGACCAACGACGCCACGACCATCACCGCCAACAGGATGGCCGAGAAGAACAACACCCCGAGGATCGGAACGTAGGGGCTCATCGCACCCTTCCCTTCTGGTGGCGCGTCATGCTGACGGCACCGCCTTCGTCAACGCTGTGATGGCCTTGTCCATCCAATCACCATCGGTGGTGTCGTACAGGTGGGCAAGCAGCTTCATCGTGAATTTCATCAGTGTGGGTCTTGGCAAACCGTAGCGCGTGCAGAGACGCATGATCTCCGGACGCTCGATGAGGGACACGAAGACCTGTCCGAGGCGGTAGTACCCGCCCCACTCCGCCTCCAGGCGTGTGCGGTAGCCGTCCAGCGCCTTCTCGGCCTGGGGCGTGCCGAAGCCGCGCGCCTTGGCGTCCGCGATGGCGTCGGCGGCGAAGTCGGCCGCCTCCATGGCGTACGGGATACCCTCGCCGTTGAAGGGGCTGACCATGCCCGCGGCGTCCCCGACCAGGACGAGGCCCCGGTGGTAGGCGGGCTTGCGGTTGAAGCTCATCGGCAGGGCGGCGGAGCCGATCGTGCCGATCATGTTCTCCTTGGTGAGGCCCCACTCCTCGGGCGTGTTCGCCAGCCACTTCCACATCAGGTCGCGGAAGTTCATCCGCTGGCTCGCGGCGGAGCTGTTCACGGTGCCGAGGCCGACGTTCACGGTGCCGTCGCCCATGGCGAAGATCCAGCCGTAGCCCGGCAGGAGGTTGGACTCCCCCGGCTTGCCGTCCCACAACTCCAGCCAGCTCTCCATCATCGGGTCGTTGGTGCGGACCGGGCTCTTGAAGTACGCCCGCGCCGCCACCCCCATGGGCCGCTTGCGGTTCTTCTCCAGGCCCATCGCGAGCGCGAGGCGGCTGGAGTTGCCGTCCGCCGCCACCGTGATCGGGGCGCGGTACTCGGCGCCACCCTTCGTCCGGACGCCGACGATGCGGTCGGTCGCCGGGTCGATGATCGGGTCGGAGACGTTCGCGCCCTGCACGAGGGTCGCGCCGGCCGTCACGGCCAGCTGGGCGAGCATGTGGTCGAACTCGGAACGCGAGCGCGTGAGGCCGTAGTTCGGGAACTGGGCCAGCTCGGGCCACGGGAACTCGAACGGCTCACGGGGGCCGGCGTAGGTGCGCAGCCCGCGATTGTGGATCCACCCGGCTTCCTCGGACACATCGACGCCCAGGCGGATCAGCTGCTTGGTCGCGCGGGGGGTGAGGCCGTCGCCGCACACCTTGTCGCGCGGGAAGGTGGACTTCTCCAGCAGCGTCACCGTGAGGCCCTTGTCGGCCAACCACTTCGCCGTGGTCGAGCCGCCCGGGCCCGCGCCCACGACGATGACGTCCGATTCGACCACCGGCTGCGCTGCGCGCTCCTCGGTCATCGAATCACACCCCTCACCGGCACCTGGCGGCGCCCATCAGTCGGTCAGTCTAGGAGACGAATCCGACAAGTGCCATTTCGGTCCAGAGGACGCGTCCCTGCTTGTCAGAACGATGTTCTTGAAGTTGAATTGGCAAGGACTTCGTGACGAAATTGCCGTTCGCGGTGACCCTGGCGGGGTATGGCCCACGTCCCGTGGGACAGGGCCGGTTCCCCGCCACCGATGCCGGCCGAGAGCCGACCCCACGAACAGGGCCTCAGCGACGGCCGCGCTGGGCCTCGGCGAGCTTCTGCTGTTCCTTGGCCTGCTCCTGCATCTCCTCCATGTTGAAGCCCACACGGAGGATGAGCATCAGTACCGCGCCGATGCCGAGGGCCCACAGCGGCGACACGTTCAGCAGGATCGGGGCGGTCACCAGCGCCGCGACGTCGAAGCCGCGGATCAGGTTGAACACCAGGGTCGGCGGGAGCGCGCCGGCACCGGTCGACATCATCGGCACGGCGAAGTTGACCGGCTTGGCGGTCTGCCAGCGGACGGCGCCGAGGAGTCCGGCCATGGCGCAGGCGATCGTGACGAGGAGGGCGTCCAGCGACGTGCGGGGCAGGCCACCCGTGGCGCCCAGGAAGGCCGGCAGGGTGCCCATCGCCCAGATGGCCGCGAGGATCGCCGGCACCACGAAGCTCGCGGTGCGGAGGTCCGCCGTCGAGAACGGCAGCGTCCGGGCGAGCCCTGAGGACCGTGACAGGACGCGCAGCGCCCCCAGCGTGGGGATCAGCGCGAACATGAGGGCGACCGCCGACACGAAGGGTGTCAGCAGCGCCATGCCGATCGCGTCGCTGGCGTAGGGCACGAGGATCGCACCGGCCAGCCCCAGCAGCGGACGCGGGAAGCGGATCAGCCGCTGGATGTCGCGCCACACGAGGGCGCCGAGGCCGGTCCACCGGCCGGGGGTGGCCCGGACGTGGCCGCGCTCGATGGCCTCACGGTCGACGAGGATGTCCCGGGCCAGTCCGAGGTCGAGGCCGAACATGGCCCCCTGCAGTCCCGACACGAGCGAGCCGCCGCTGGTGAGGCGTCCGCGGGCGAAGCTCTCCAGGCGCCGGTGCGCGAGCACCCCGAACAGCAGGGACGCCACGGCCCCGAGGACCGCCAGCGCCCACGGCACCTGCCCGAGCCAGGACGGGGGCTGGATGTTGACCCACCCCGCGGCCACCGCGACCATCGTCGAGAGGACGACCGCCGCCACGGCGGTGAACAGCGCCTGCGCGACACGCAGGGGCCGGACCCGGCCGTGGCTCTGCTCCCACGCGGCCCACGCGACCAGGCCCGACGCCACGAGGCCGGACGCCGCGGCCCACGCCGCGACGACGACGTACGGCTCCCCCGCGATGGCCGCGACCCCGGCGGACACGGCGGAGGCGACGACGGCGGCACCGACGATGACGGCCCAGAGGCGTCCGCGCAGGATGCGCCCGCGCCCGATGGGCGCCTCCATCAGCCAGAACCCCTCGGCCGCGGAGGCGAGCACCGGTCCGAACAGCCGCGCGAACGACAGGGTGAGGGCGCCGAGCGCGAAGAACATGCCCCACGGGACGAGCAGCCGACCGTTGAGGCACGCCGCGGTGTCGCACGAAGCAGAAGCCGTCTGGCTGCCGATGATGACGTTGACGATCATCGCGCCGATCATCAGCACGCTGAAGATGGCGATGTAGGCGTCCGAGAACACGTCGCCGAGCGAGCGGGTCGCGCGTCCGTGGCGCCAGGACTTCACCAGCGCGTGCAGCGCCTGCTCGTCGACGACCTCGGGCTCCTCCTCGGGCAGCCAGGCGAAGGCCCACTCCCGGCGCTCGTACTCGGCGTACGGATCCTCGGCCACCTCGACGACGAACTGCTCCGGTGGGATCGACGCCGGCTCGGCCTGCTTGGTGGTGCGCTTGCGGCGTGCCCGGGCCATCAGGCCGCCCCGTCCTGCGCGGACGCCGCGCCCGCGGCGTCCGCCTCGCTGCCGGCGGGCGGCTGGACGGCCACGATCCGGGTGGCGACCTCCTTGACGAGGAACGGCTCGTGCGAGGCGAAGACCACGGCCAGGCCGCGCTTGCGCTCCTCACGGAGGCGGGCCGCGAGCCAGGCCACGCCCTCGACGTCCAGGCGCTGCTCGGGCTCGTCCAGGACGAGCAGGCGACGGGGCCGGACGAAGGCCGTCCCGAGCGCGAGGCGCCGCCGCTGGCCGGACGACAGCGTGCCGGGCAACTGCCCCGACTGCGGGACGAGCTGAACCTCGGCCAGCACCTCGTCGACGATCGACTCCGGGTCCGGGACGCCGTGGGCGCGGGCCAGCAGGTCGAGGTGCTCGACGACCGAGAGGTCCGGGAAGAAGTCGAGGTCGTCGATCACCGACGCCATGCCCTTGCGGATCTCCGGATTGGTCTCGCTCATGCGTTGGCCCTCGAACTCGACGCGGCCCTCGTCGGGGCGGATCGAGCCCACCAGCATGCGGAGGATGGTCGACTTGCCCGCACCGTTGCGTCCGGTGAGGGCCACCGCCTCACCGGCCGACACGGTCAGCGAGAAGCCCTCCACGATGCGGGTGGGTCCATAGGACTTGCTGATGTTGGTCGCGGTCAGGACCGGTGCACGGGACGCCATGTCTCCAAGCATGGCAGGATCATCAGGTGCAGAAGTTCGATGCCCGGGCCACACTCGCCAAGCGCCGCGCCGATGTCGCGGCCATGTTCGACGGGGTGGCCGGCCGCTACGACATCATGAACGACCTGATGTCGCTGGGACAGGTCCACCGATGGCGGGCCGAGACGGTGCGGGCCGTGGACCCGCGCCCCGGCCAGCGCATCCTCGACCTCGCCGCCGGCACCGGCACGTCGTCGCGCACCTTCGCGGACGCCGGCGCGCTCGTCGTCCCGGTCGACCTCAGCCTGGGCATGGTCACCGAGGGCAAGAAGCGCCAGCCCGACCTCGGCTTCGTGAACGCGGACGGCCTCCAGTTGCCCTTCGCCGACGACACGTTCGACGCGGTGACGATCTCCTACGGCCTGCGCAACGTGGAGGACACCCTGGCCGCCCTCACCGAGATGCATCGCGTGACCGCCCCCGGCGGCATCGTCGTGATCGCCGAGTTCTCCACGCCCACGTGGGGACCGTTCCGCGAGGTGTACCGGCGGTACCTCGTCCGGATGCTGCCGGTGATGTCCGGCATCCTGTCGTCCAACCCGCGGGCGTACGACTACCTCGCCGAGTCCATCCTCGCCTGGCCCGACCAGCCGACCCTGGCCGACCTGATGCGTGAGGCGGGCTGGCACGCCGTGGAGTGGAAGAACCTGTCCGGCGGCATCGTGGCCCTGCACCGGGCGGTGGCCTAGCCTGAGCACGCCCATGACCTTCGTCCTCGACGCGTACGCGGCCCGCAGTTGCCCCCTCAAGACGGTCAACTCGTTCAGCCCGCACCTCGTGGCCCCGAGCCTGGAGCGCCCCGACCCGCCCTTCTTCCGGGACGCGGGCGCCATCGAGGCCGCGGTGTTCGAGGCCGTGACCGCCGGCCAAGGGCGCATCGTGGACCTGCGCCCCCTGCGCCACGGGCCCCGCGATGAGGCCGAGCAGGCCTGCCTCGATGCGCTGGCGTCCGGGGCGGACGTGGTGATCGGCGGACTGCTGCCCAGTGACGTGGAGCACCATCGCACGGGACGCCCGAGCATGTTGGTCCGCGGCGTCCACGGCGGCTACCACCCGGTGCACGTGAAGTTCCACCGCGTGCTCGAGTCCAGTGGTCAGGACCCGACCCCCCTCCCCGTCTCCCGGCTGGGCTCCCCCGCCCGGACCGTCGGTGTGGTCGGGCGCCGGTTCCGCTGGGGCAACCGTCTCAACGCCGCCCTGCAGGTCGCCCACTACTGGCGCCTCCTCGAGGCCACCGGGTACGCCGCGGCCGAGCCTTGGGCGGGGCTCATCGGCATCGACAAGATCGTCGTCGACCCCGAGCACGGGCCGGCCCACGCCGAGCAGGTGGTCACGTGGCTGGACCTCGCCGCCGAGGTCGTCCCGCCCGACCCGCGCACGTTGGAGTGCCCCGAGGACGCCGCGCCCATCTCGACGCTGGCCCGCTACGACGCCGAGCACCGCTACCGGGTCGAATTGGCCGAGGCCGCGCTCACGTCGTCCGGCCAGGACCGGTTGCTCACCCCGATCATCTCGAACGAGTGCCGCGGCTGCATCTGGCAGGAGTACTGCCAGGCCCAACTGGACGCCGACGACCTGTCGCTGCGCATCACCAAGGCCCCGCTGGACGTCCATGAGGTGCGGACGCTGCGCCGGCTCGGCATCAGCACCGTGTCGGAGTTGGCGCACGCCGACCTCGACGACCTGCTCGAGCGGTACCTGCCCCGGGCCAGCCACCGGATCGGCAGCGAGGAGCGCCTCCGCCGCGCCCATCGCCGCGCCCAGCTCATGGACTCCGGCGTCGAACTCGAACGCCAGAGCCAGGGCCCACTCGACCTGCCCCGGCACGACCTCGAGATCGACGTCGACATCGAGACCTCGGCGGACGACCGCGTCTACCTGTGGGGCTTCTGGGTGGACGACCCCACCCGCGGCGAGCCGTACAGCCGCCAGTTCGCCTCCTTCACCGACCTGGACGACGAGTCCGAGGCCCACCTCGCCGCCCACGCGCTCGGGTGGCTGCGCCAGCTCGTCACCGGGCGCGACGCCGCCGTCTACCACTACTCCGACTACGAAGTGGTCCGGCTCCACAAGCTGGGGCCCCGGCTCGGCGAGCTGGGGACCTGGGCGACGGCGTGGGCGGACGAGTCCTTCGTCGACCTGTTCGAGGTCGTCCGTCGGAACTTCTTCGGCGCCAACGGACTGGGGCTGAAGGTCGTCACGGCCGCCGTCACGGGGTTCGCCTGGCGCGACGAGGACCCCGGCGGCCTGAACTCGCAGCGTTGGTTCGCGGACGCCGTGGGCCACCCGGACGAGCGCGTCCGCGACGTGTCCCGAGTGCGCGTCCTGGAGTACAACGAGGACGACGTCCGGGCCACCTGGCACCTGAGGCGCTGGTTGCGCGACCAGGCCTGAGTCAGGAGCACTGTGGTCCCCACCCGGGGCGTCGCCTCAGTCGGCCGGGGTGATGGACAGGCCCAGGTGGGCGAACTGCTCGGCCGGACGGTAGTAGCCGCGCTCCAGGTGCCTGATGCCGCCGATCCGTGACGGTGAGTCGGCGATGGCCGCGGCGATGACGGAGGAGAACCCGGCGCGCACGTCCGGCACCTCGACCTCGGCGCCGCGCAGGCGCGACACCCCGCGGACGACCGCCGAGTGCACCGCGTTGGTGTCGTGGAAGCGGCAGGACTCGCCACCCAGGCACGTCGAGAACAACTCGATCTCGGCGCCCATCTGCTGGAGGGCGGGCACGTACACCAGGCGGTCCTCGTAGACGGTCTCGTGCAGCACCGACATGCCGGTGGCCTGGGTGAACAGCACCATGAGCGGGGTCTGCCAGTCCGTCATGAAACCGGGGTGCGTGTCGGTCTGCACCGCGGCGGGGCGCAGGCCGTCCGGGGCGGTGGCGAGGATGTGGTCGTCGGTGATGTCGAACTGCGCGCCCATCCCCCGCAGGGTCGTCAAGGCGGTGATGAGCCGGTCCTGCCGGCAGCCGTGCACCCGCACGTTCCCGCCGGTGAGCAGGCCGGCCACCAAGTAGCTGAACGCCTCGTTGCGGTCCCCCTCGAGCCGGACCTGGGCGCCACGGAGCCGGTCCACGCCGTCGATGGTCCACTTCCGGCCCGGCGACAGCACGATGCGCGCGCCCATGCGTTGCAGGAACAGGGCGAGCTCGATCACCTCGGGCTCGGTCGCGGCGTTGCGCAGCACCGTGCGCCCCTCGGCCAGGACCGCGGTCAGCAGGACGGTCTCGGTGGCGCCGACGCTGGGGTAGGGCAGCGAGAACCTGGTTCCGCGCAGGCGGGTGGCCCGGGCCCGGATGCCCTCGTCGGTCTGCTCGACCTCGGCGCCGAAGGCCTTGAGCGCCTCGATGTGGAAGTCGACCGGACGGCGTCCGATCGGGTCGCCGCCGACCAGCGGAACGAAGACCTCACCGGCCAGGTGCAGCAGCGGACCGAGCAGCAGGATCGGGATGCGGTTCAGGCCAGTGAAGGACAACGGCACCTCGGCGCCGATGTCCTTGCCGGGCGTGATCGTGATGATCCCCCGGGCCTCGTCGTGCTGGACGTCCACGCCCAGCGAGCGCAGCATGTCGCGCGTGATCGCGACGTCGCCGACCTCGGGAACATTGTGGATGCGGCTGGGCCCCTGCCCCAGAATCGCGGCGACCATGTGCTTGGTCACCCCGTTCTTCGAGCCGCGGACGTGCACGTCCCCCTGCAGGGGGCCGGACGGGGTCACTGACCAGGCGCTCGTCATGCGGTCAGGGTACGGCACGTCAAGCCGCGCGTCGGCCCTCTCCCCCACGCGGCGTCCGCACCGTCACGGAGTCGACCGCGGCGAGGCGGGCGACCTTCTCGGCGAGCGTGCGGGTGTACCCGTCCGGGCCACCGAACCACGCGAGTCCGTCCAGCGGAACGTCCTCCAGCGCGCGGCCGTGCCGGACGACCACGAACGGCACCGACACCACTCCAGGCTGCAGTTCAACGGCGTCGACCCGGTCCCAGGACACGTGTCCCAGCCCGGGCAACCGGATGCCCCGGTCGTCGTACGGCACGCGGAGGGTGAACGCCAGCCAGGCCGTGAGCCCGCCCCCCACGAGCCCCAGCAGGCCGAGCATGATGCCCGTCGGCCACGACAACCCGAGCAGCGACAACAGGCCGAGCAGGAACCACCCGAGGGCGACGACCCCGGTCACCACCATCATGGGCCCGGCGAAGGAGCGGGCGGACTCCAGGTCCATCAGCGGAGCCCCCCACCGACCAACACGCCCAGCAGGACGCCGAGGGCGACGAGGACCTCGGCGATGCCGGTCATCTTGAGCACGCGGATGAGGGCCGGGCCGTCGGCCCCACCCAGCACGGTTCGGATCGGGCGGACCAGGACGCCGAGGCCCAGCAGTCCGAGCAGGGCCCACCAGGTCGTCCCGGCGGCCACGGCGACGACGGCCAGCGCCCCCACCACGACGAGGCCGACGTACAACAGTCGCGCCCCACGGTCGCCGAGGCGGACGGCGAGGGTCCTCTTGCCGGAGTCCTCGTCGCCGGACAGGTCGCGGAGGTTGTTGGTCACGAGGATCGCCGACGCGAGGGCGCCGGTCGCGACGCCACCGGCGAGGGCGGCCCCCGGGAAGGTCAGCGTCTGCACGTACGTGGTGCCCACCGTGGCCACGAGCCCGAAGAACACGAACACGAACAACTCCCCGAGCCCCGCGTACCCGTAGGGGCGGTCACCGCCGGTGTAGTACCAGCCGGCCAGGATGCAGGCGATGCCGACGGGCAGGAGCCACCACTGCTCGGTGAGGAGGATGAGGGCGACACCGGCGACACCGGCGACACCGAAGCTGGCGAACGCCGCCCCCTTGACCTGCTGTGGCGAGGCCGCCCCCGAGCCGACGAGGCGCATGGGGCCGACGCGCTCGTCGTCGGTCCCCCGGATGCCGTCGGAGTAGTCGTTGGAGAAGTTCACGGCCACCTGCAGGGCGAGGGCGACCACTGCCGCCAGGGTGGCGCGGAGGGCGTCCGCGGCGCCCAGGTGGATCGCGAAGGCCGTGCCCACCAGTACCGGGGCCACTGCTGCCGGAAGCGTGCGCAGGCGCGCCCCCTCGATCCATTGCCCCACCGTCGCCACGCCGTCCAGCCTCCCCTGCCGGTCGCCCGGCCACACCTGCGCCGGTCCTCCGGCCCCCCCACATCCTGCCATGCGGGCCCGGATAGACTGGACGCATGCTGCGCGTCCTGTTGATCCTCGCCATCGTCGCCGTCACGGTGTATGCGCTGGTCGAGGCCGCCCAGGCGCACCCGAGCCGCACGCGCCTGTTGCCACGCTGGTTGTGGTTCGTGGCGATCATCGCCGTGCCGGTCCTCGGCCCGGTGGGCTGGTTCGCCCTGGGGCGTCCGACCCCGCCCGCGCGCCGCCCGTCGATCGCGCCGGACGACGACCCGGACTTCCTGCGCAGGCTCTGAGCCCGTCCCCCGCGGACTAGGCGATCCAGTCCACCAAGCCGTCGGCGTCGTGGGTGCCGCCCGGCCACACGGCCCGGACGATCCCCGCAGCCGCGAGCGCCTTGCGGCAACCCGGGCAGGGCGGATCCGTGATGTAGGCCGTCGCGCCCTTGGTGTCGCGCGTGGCGAACAGGAGCGCGTTCACCTCGGCGTGGATCGCGATGCAGAAGCCCGGCGTTCCCGGCCGGTCGTAGTCGCCCAGGCCGGGCACCGCGTCATAGTCCAGGCGTCCGCGCGGGCAGGCGCCCTCCAGGCAGTCCGGACGCCCGGGAGCGGCCCCGTTGTAGCCGGTCGCGATGATGCGCCGCTCGTGGACGAGGACCGCCCCGACCCTCCGCCGCGTGCACTTGGCGCGCCGGGCGACCGCGTCCGCGATGCCGAGGAAGTAGTCGTCCCAGTCCGGGACGACGTGGGTCCCGGCATCCGTCACCTCAGCCACGAATCCCTCACCCCAGGTAGTCGTTGGTCATGGCCTCTCCGGCGGGCACGTCCGTCTTGATCAGGCCCGCGTCGCGCATGAAGACCGACATGTCGTCCCACGCCTCCTCGTCCATCTGGCCCGTCGTCCGCCCCGCCGCGGGCTTCCACAGCGGGATGGTCGCGTCCAGCGTCGCCTGGGCGGACGCGGTGGCCCCGGCCTCGTCGAGGGTCGGGACGTACTCGCGCGCGGCATCCAGTGCGGACGCCGGGCTCGCGACGACCTTCTCGATCCCGCCGACCATCGAGCGGGTCACCTTGCGGGCCGTCTCCGGGTTGCGGGTGAGGTTCTCGCGCGTGGTCGCCAGAACGATCGAGACCAGGGGCACCCTGTCCTCGGCGAGCGGCACCGTTCGGGTGGGGATGCCGGCCAGCTGGAACTGGACCGCGTCGTTGTTGGAGAAGCCCACGACGGCGTCCACCTTGCCGGTGGTCAGCGCGGCTTGGGCGGTGTAGCCGATCTCGACGACCTCGACGTCGTCTTCGGTCAGGCCGGCCTCGTGCAGGGCCGCCTTGAGGCCGAACCACGACTCCCCGTAGCGGCCGGGGACGCCGATGCGCTGACCGGCCAGATCCGCGGCGGACTGGATGGGCGAGGCGTCCGGGACGATGAGCACGACCGGGTAGGCGTGGTAGTACTGCCCGAGGGCCACGAGGTCCATGCCCTCGGCGCGCGCCTGGACGAGTTCGTCGCCGCCCGCGATCACGTACTGTTCCTGGCCCGACACCAGCGCGGTGAACAGGCCCTCCTGGGCGCCGTGGTGCCGCAGCGTGGCCTCGACACCGTTGTCGGTGAAGATGCCCTCGGAGGCGGCGACGTAGAACGGCGCGAACTGGATGTCGGGGATGTACGTCAGCCCGATCGTTGCCTTCGCCGGCCCGGAGGCCGCCTGCGGCGGTGGCGTCTTGGCGCAGCCGGTCAGGACGAGCGCCAGGACGGCCAACAGCGCCAGTCCGGCGCGGAACATTCGGGTCATGGTGGTTCCTTTCAAGGTTGTCACGGTTCCGAACGGAGCATGGACGCGACCGTGCGCGACCGCCGCTCGATGAGGTGGATCAGGACGTAGAGGCCGGACGCCATGGCGCACAGGACGGCGATCGTGGCGAACATGCCGGCGGTGTCGACGGAGTCACGCTGGGCGGTGAGGAGTTGGCCGAGCCCGTGGCCGCCCATCACCATCTCGCCGACGACGGCGCCGGTGACGGACAGCGCAAAGCCGTTGCGGAGGCCCGCGAGGATGTTGGGCAGCGCGAGCGGCAGCTCGATGTGCCGGAGGAGGGCCAGCGAGCCGGCGCCGTCGACGCGGCCGGCGTCCACCACGCGGTGGTCGACGTGGCGCAGGCCGACCACGGAGGAGACCAGGATCGGGAAGAACACCATCAGCGCGCAGAGCAGGATGATGGGGCCGATGCCGTAGCCGACCCAGATCGCGAGCAGCGGCGCGAGCGCGATGGCGGGGATCGCCTGCGTCGCGCCGAGGAAGGGCGTGATGGCGGCGTTGAGGAGACGACTGCGGTGGATGCCGATGGCCAGGGGCAGGGCGACGGCCGCGCCCAGGGCGCTGCCCCCCACCGCCTCGGTGAAGGTCGCCCCCGTGGCCTGCCAGAAGCGGGGGGCCCCGAGGCCGACGACGAGTCGCTCCAGGACGGTGCCCGGGGCCGGGAGAAGGTAGGCCGGGGGCGCCGCCATCCCGGTGGTCAGGGACCACCCGACGAGCAGCAGGAGGGCGAACAGCCACGGCGCTGCGGCGTACAGGCCGGTCGGCCTGACGCGGACGCGTTCGCGCGGTGTACTGCTGGACATCGTCCCTCCATCGCCTCGGCGCCGAGGCATGGTCGGGAGGACAGCGGCCTCGGGGCGCACAGGGATGTGCGCGTACGCCGAAGACGCCCGTGCATCCTCCCATCCGGACTTTGACCGTCGGTCCCGGAATTCCACCGGGTCAACCAGGGGCCCGAGGGCCACTGGGTCGCGGACTGTCACCGCCGGTTCGGATTTTCACCGACCCCGGAGCACGTGTGTGTTCTGGGCCATCCTAGCGCAGGGGCGCGGACGCCCAGACCACCAGCTCATCGCGAGACCCGAAGAAGACGTTGCGGTCGAGGTTGTCGACGATGCCGCGTTGCCACAGCGTGGGCCGGTCCCACCCCGCCGGGAGCCGTCCGGGCACCTCCCCGTGGTCGTAGAGCCACAGCGGGTGGTCGGCGAACGACGTGTCGCCGCCGGTGCAGGTGTCCCACACGTCAGCGTCGGTGTAGATCACCGGGATCCGGCCCGACAGGCGCCGGTACTCGTCGGAGAAGTCGCGCACCCAGGTCCGCATCTCGGACGCGGTCAAGCCGTGGCACTGCGGCCCCTGCTCGGCGAACTCGAGGTCCAGTGCCCCCGGCAGGGTGCGCCCATCGGCGCTCCACGAGCCCCCGGCCGAGTGGAAGAAACGTGCCTGCAACGTGCCCGACGACTGGCTGGGCCGGGCGTAGTGGTAGGCACCCTGGACCAGCCCGGCCTTGCGGGCGTCCGCTCGCTGGTCGTCGTGGGTGGGGCTGCGCCGATCGGTCCCCTCGGTGGCCTTGACGTAGGCGAAGGCGTTGCCGGACGCCGCCAGCCCGTCCCAGTCGACCCGTTCCTGGTAGCGGGACACGTCGAAGCCGGCCACTCCCTCGCCTCCGCGCCACTCGGCCGACGGAGCGACAGGGGCGGCGGCCGCCCCCTGGACCTCGGGAGGTTCGGGGACCGGCCCCACGGCCGGGACGCCGAGGTCGACGGGGAGCGACGTCTCCGTGGCGGCCGCGACGGTGTCGGGACCCGGACCGGGCGCGTCGCGCGCGGACCACCGCGTGGGGCCCGTGGCGTGCGGCGACGGTGGGCCTCCTGCGGGTAGGGCGACGGGAGCGACGCACCCGGTCAGCACCAGGCCCACCGCCAGTACGGCCCATCGTCCGCGCATGACTCGGCCACCCTTCACCGGACCACCCTAGCCGGACTCGGGGGTCTCACCCCGGCAATGATCCACGACGTGTCAGCCGAAGTCCACACCCTGGGCCAGCTGGACCGATCCGGAGTGGTTGATGGTGTTGGTCCCCCGCCGCATGTACGCGCGCCAGGCGTCCGACCCGGATTCGCGACCGCCGCCAGTCTCCTTCTCGCCCCCGAACGCACCGCCGATCTCGGCGCCGGACGTCCCCGCGTTGATGTTCGCGATGCCCGTGTCGGCACCGGCGGGTCCGAGGTAGCGCTCGGTCTCGATCACGTCGTTGCTGAACAGGCCGCTCGAGAGGCCCTGCGGGACCGCGTTGTGCAGCGCCAGCGCCTCGTCGAAGTCGTCATAGGCCAGCACGTACAGGATCGGTGCGAACGTCTCGGTGAGCACGATCCCCTCCTGAGCGGAGAGGCGCACCAGCGCGGGGCGCACCCAGAAGCCACCGGCGTGGTCGCCCGCGCCGTCGAAGGTCACCCGTTCGCCTCCGGTGACGACCTCGCCGCCCTGGGCGCGGGCGGCGGCGAGGGCGTCCTGCATCGCGGTGAAGGCGGCCTCGTTCACCAGCGGGCCGAGCAGGACGCCGTCGGTGAACGGGTCGCCGGCCCGGAGGGATTCGAAGGCGCGCGCCACCCGGGCGACGACGTCGTCGGCGATCGAGCGGTGCACCAGCAGGCGCCGCGTCGAGGTGCAGCGTTGCCCGGCCGTCCCCGCGGCACCGAACACGATCGAACTGACCGCCTGGTCGAGGTTGGCGGACGGGGCGACGATGACGGCGTTGTTGCCACCCAGCTCCAGCAGGGAGCGCCCGAAGCGAGCCGCGACGCGCGGACCCACCTCACGGCCCATCCGCGTGGAGCCCGTGGCCGACAGCAGCGCGACACGCGGGTCGTCGACGAGCACCTGGCCGATGGTCCGATCGCCGATGACGACCTCGTGCAGGCCCGTGGGGGCGCCCTGCTCGGCCATCGCGCGCCGCAGGAGGGCGTCGCAGCCCAACGCGCACAGGGGTGTCAGCTCGGAGGGCTTCCACACGACGGGGTCGCCACAGACCAGCGCGATCGCCGTGTTCCACGACCACACCGCCACCGGGAAGTTGAACGCCGAGATGACCCCGACCACCCCCAGCGGCTGCCACGTCTCCTGCAGCCGGTGACCGGCGCGCTCGCTGGGCATCGTCCGGCCGTACAGCTGGCGGGACAGGCCGACGGCGAAGTCGCAGATGTCGATCATCTCCTGGACCTCGCCGAGCGCCTCGGTGTGGATCTTGCCGGCCTCGATCGTGACCAGCGCGGCGAGGTCCTCCTGGTGCTGGGCGATCAACTCGCCCAAGCGCTTGACCAGCCGGCCGCGGACAGGACCCGGCACCTCGCGCCAGGCCCGGAAGGCCTCGGCGGCCCGGCCCACGGCGTCCGTCACGTCTGCGGGGGTGTGGGTGCGGACGCCGGCCAGCTCGGCCCCCGTCATCGGGGTGCGGGCGCGGACGGCCCCGTCGTCGGTGAGCCAGGCGCCGGAGTCGACACCCAGCGCGTCCAGTGCCGCGAGCGCGCGGTCACGGAGCTCGGCGGTGGTCTTCATCGCTTCTCCTCCATCGCGTCCTCGGACGCCTTCTGCTGGGCTGCGTAGAGCTCCAACGGGTCGTGCACGGTGCGCCCCATCGCCTCGGCGAGCCAGCGTTCGTCGCGGTGCGACCCCTCGCGCGTGGTGTCGCGGCTGCCGGCGTTGTCGAGGTTCGAGGCGAAGATACCGGCGGCCGATCGGGGCAGGAAGTCCTCGTAGACGATCGGCGTCCGGACGCCGTCGACCCACTCGAAGAAGGCCAGGCCGTCTGCGGCGAGGCCGTCCTCGTCGCGGGGCCAGTTCTCCTGCCAGACGTCGACCTTGACCTGGTTGCGGTCCCCTGCCGACATGCCGGCCGACCTCTCGTCGATCTCGACGATGAGCCGGTCGTACAGGTCGCGCCCCTTCGGGGTCAGCGCGATGCCGCGCTGTTCCACCTCGCCGAAGCGCACCGACAGGGTGCCGTCGACGACGGAACCGTCGGCCTCGCGGAACCGGCGCCGCTCGGCGAGCGCCCTGAACGACGTCTGGCGGAGCAGGACGTCCGGCCCCTCCCACCGGGGCGGGCCCTGGATCTCGTCGATCATCGCGATCCCGAGCGCAGTCATGCGGGCGTAGAGGTCGTCGATGTCGAGCACGCGCGGTGTGAGGTGGTTGATGTGGGTGGTCCGCACGCCGCCGATGTCGGCCGCGACCCCCGAGATTCTGGAGAGCCGCTCGTACCACGCGCGGTCGACGGGCTCGTCCGACAACTCGAAGCAGGCGGTGGCGCCGCGCAGGAACTCCGCGGCGTCGTCCTCCTCCAGCCCGCCGTCGCGCTCGGCCCGCGCGGCCATCGCGACGACGGCGTCCGGGAACAGCTCGCGTCCGGACAGGAAGGAGTCGAGTTCCGCCTGGGTGTCCTCGTCGAAGTAGCGGCGATCGTCGGTGACCAGCACCGAGCAGAACACGCGGAAGGGGTTGATCGCCAGCGCCTCCTTCGTGGTCGGGCGGAAGGCGGTCGAGACGATGGGGAGCGAGGTGGCGGCGTCCCCGCGGAGGTCGTAGAAGCCGACCGGTTCCATCCCCAGGGCGGCGAAGATCTCCGCGACGCGCGCCAACTCGCGGGCGGTGCCGACGCGGATGGCCCCGTGTCGCTCCGCGGTGACCCGGTCGATGCGACCCAGCCGCTCGGCCGTGTCGGGGTGGGCCCGGACGTAGTCGGTGTTCACCGCCGTGGAGACGTCCACCAGCGTGTTGTAGGCCGGCACCTCGGTGCCGTACATGGCCGACAGGGACCGCGCGAAGTCGCTGCGCAACTGATGCGTGCCACGCATCACGCCTCCAGCGAGGTGAGGACGCGGTCGAGCGCGTCGACCGCCCGGTCGAGGACGTCCCGGGTGACGGTCAACGGCGGGCGCAGGCGCAGCGAGCGCGACCCGCACCCGAGCATGAGGACGCGTTCAGCGCCGGCCAGGCGCCGGATCGCCTCGTCGCGCATCGCGTTGTCGGGCAACGAGATCGCGGTCATCAGGCCGATACCGCGTGGGTTGCCGACGACCTGGTGGCGGTCGGCGAGCTCGCGGAGGCGGCCCAGCAGGTATTCCCCCTCGGTGCGGGCGTTGGCCATCAGGTCGTCGGCCTCGATGATCTCGAGGATGCGCCGCGACCGGACCATGTCGGTCAGGTTGCCGCCCCACGTCGAGTTGATGCGGCTGGAGGTCTCGAACACGTTGCCGCGCACCTCGGCGACGCGTCCGCCGGCCGTGATGCCGCACACCTGGAGCTTCTTGCCGAAGGCCATCACGTCGGGCGCGACGCCGTAGTGTTGCCAGGCCCACGGCGTGCCGGTCATGCCGCCGCCGGTCTGGACCTCGTCGAAGATGAACAGGGCGTCGTGGGCGTGGACGAGCTCCTTCATCCGCTGCAGGAAGCCAGCGCGGAAGCGGTGGTCGCCGCCCTCACCCTGGATGGGCTCCATGATGAACGCCGCGATGTCGTGCGGATGGGCCTCGAACGCGGCCGCCGCCTGGTCGAGCGCGTGCTGCTCGACGGCGTCCATGTCGCGTTCGCTCGCCCAGTACGGGGAGTCGATGCGCGGCCAGGAGAACTTGGGAAAGCGCGCCGTCTTGTTCGGATCGGTGTTGGTGAGGCTCATCGTGTAGCCCGAGCGGCCGTGGAAGGCGTCGGTGAGGTGCATGACCTGGGTGCCGAGATCGGGGCTGCGACCCTGCAGCTCGTTCAGGCGGGACTTCCAGTCGAACGCGGTCTTGAGCGCGTTCTCCACGGCGAGCGAGCCGCCCTCGATGAAGAAGTAGTGGGGCATCTCGTCGGCGCCCATCACGCGGGCGAAGGTGTCGACGAAGCGGGCCATGGCCACGGTGTAGATGTCGGAGTTGGACGGCTTGTTGAGGGCGGCCTCCAGGAGCTCGGCCTTGAACTCCTCGTCCTCGGTGAGGCCGGGGTGGTTCATGCCGAGGGCGTTGGAGGCGAAGAACGTGAACATGTCGAGGTACTCGTCCCCGGTCGCCTCGTCGACGAGGGTCGTGCCGTGGGAACGCTTCAGGTCCAGCACCAAGGGCATGCCATCGACGAGGAGGTGACGGCGCAGGCTGTCGAAGACCTCGGCGGGACGGATCGTGGTGGTCGCGACGGGCGAGAGTGCTTCAATCATTACGAGAGCATACGGGGGTGCGGGCCGTAAAATCTATGCTCAAATCCTGAGAATCCCTCAAACCTTCACATGACGCGCCGTCCAGGTGCGTGACGAGAGGGTGGTCGCACGTTTCCCCCTTCCGCCCCCCACTCGCGCCCGCGACCCTACCCTGATGAGAAGTCCGCGGGAGGTGTCACGAAGGCACCCACACCAGGAGGTTTCGCGTCATGAAGGCAGTCCAGTACCAGCAGGTCGGCTCGGCACCCGTGGTCGCCGATGTCCCGGATCCGATGGCCCCACCCGGGGGCATGGTCCTGAAGGTCACCGCGTCCGGCCTGTGCCACAGCGACGAGTTCGTGATGAGCCTCGACGAGCAGACGTTCGCCGCGTACGGGTACGACCTCCCGATGACGCTGGGCCACGAGTCGGCCGGCACGATCGTCGAACTCGGCGAGGGCACCCGCGGCGTCGAGGTCGGCGACAACGTGCTGGTCTACGGCTGCTGGGGTTGCGGCGTGTGCGACATGTGCGCCCGCGGCAACGAGAACTACTGCCGCAACGGCATGGTCTCCCCCGGCTTCGCCCGTCCGGGCGGCATGGCTGAGTACATGGTCGTCGACAGTCGGTTGCACGTGGTGCCCATCGGCGACCTCGACCCGATCAAGATGGCCCCCCTCAACGACGCCGGCCTGACGCCCTACGCGGCGATCAAGCGCAACCTGCACCGCCTCCGCGCAGGCTCCACCGCCGTCGTGATCGGCGCCGGGGGTCTGGGGCACGTCGCGATCCAGTTGCTGCGCCGCATGTCGGACGCCCAGGTCATCGCGCTCGACCTTGACGCACCCAAGCTCGCCTTCGCCCGGGAGGTCGGTGCCCACCACGCGCTCGTCTCCGAGAGGGCGGCGGCCGACAAGGTCAAGGAGCTCACGCAGGGCCACGGCGCCGACCTCGTGCTGGACTTCGTCGCCGCCGGGCCCACGCCCGACCTCGCGGTGGCCTGCGGCGGCATGCAGTCGGCGGTCGTCTTCATCGGCGCGGGCAACGGGCACGCCAAGGTCGGCTTCGGCATCACGCCGTGGGAGATGTCGGTGTCGAACTCCCTGTGGGGATCCCGCCTGGAGTTGATGGAGCTCATCCAGATGGCGCACCGGCAGCCCCTGGAGATCCGGACCGTGCCCTTCCCGCTCGAGTTGGCGCCGATGGCGTACCAGATGCTCCACGAGCGCAAGATCGACGGCCGCGCCGTCGTCGTGCCCTGACCGGCCCCTGACAGCGCAGCACCCCGGGTACGGCTCCGAAGGGAGCCGCGCCCGGGGTGCGTCAGGTCTCTCAGGCCCGCGCGCCGTACATCTTCGCCCAGGCGTTGACCTTGTCCAGGTGGTGGTGGGCCTCGACCCACCGCACCGTGCCGGACGCCGAGCGCATGACGACCGACTGGGTGCGCGCACCGCCACCGGGCAGGTAGCGGACACCGTCGACCAAGTCACCGTCGGTGATGCCGGTGGCCACGAAGAGGGTCTTGTCGGAGGAGACGAGGTCATGGGTGTCCAGCACCTTGTCGACGTCGAAGCCGGCCTCCTCGGTGCGGCGGCGCTCCTCGTCGGTGGTCGGGTGCAGGCGGGCCAGGATGCGACCGTTCAGGGCCTTCATCGCGCAGGCCGTGACGACGCCCTCGGGGCTGCCGCCGATGCCGGCGAGCATGTCGATCTTCACGCCGTCGGTCGCTGCGGCCACGGCCGCGGCGACGTCGCCGTCGGTGAACATGCGGGTCGCTGCCCCCGCCTCGCGGATCTGCCGGACGAGGTCGTTGTGGCGCTCCCGGTTGAGGACGCCGACCACAATGTCGGAGACGTCCTTGCCCTTGGCCCGGGCGACCTTCACGATGTTGTCGGCGATCGGGGCGTCGAGGTCGATGACGTCCGCCGCGTCCTCGCCAACGACCAGCTTCTCCATGTAGAAGCACATGTGCGGGTCGTACATCGTCCCGCCCTCGGCTGCGGCCAGCACCGCGATCGAGTTGCGCATGCCCCAGGCGAGCAGGCGGGTGCCGTCCACCGGGTCGACCGCGATGTCGATCTTGTCGCCCTGTCCGGTGCCGACCTTCTCACCGTTGGCGAGCATGGGGGCCTCGTCCTTCTCGCCCTCGCCGATGACGATCGTCCCGTCCATGTCGACGTGGTTCAGGATCGAGCGCATGGCGTCCACGGCCGCCTTGTCGCCGGACTCCTTGTCGCCGCGCCCGGCCCACTTGCCCGCGGCGAGTGCCGCGGCCTCGGTGGCGCGCATCAGATCCAGCCCCAGGTTGTGACCCTCCAGCATGACCCGTCCCATGAAACCCCAGACCTCCTCGTGTGCTCGGCCGCGAATCGGCCGGCCTGTCCGTTTCATCGTCCCCCAGTGGGACGGTTCCACGCACACGGGGTCGCCCCGCGGCGGTTACCGGGCCCGACTCATCCCACGAGTTGGCCTCGGAGGGACCACGGACGGAGGCGCGCCGGCCCGGCAACGGGCAGAGTAGGGGGCGACCCCCGACTGAGGAGCCCCCGTGACCGCCCCCACACCACCCCCACCCGTGCCTGAGGCAGCACCGCCGGCCCCGAAGAAGCCACGCAAGCAGTTCAAGCCGTGGCAGTACATCCTCATCGGGGCGGCCATCCCCGTGGCGCTGATGATCATCCTCGTCGGGGTGACGCCCCTGCTGCTCGGCGCGTTGATGGGCGGGTCCAGCTCCACGGGTCCCGGGGAGAGTGAGTACGCGGTCGGCCGCATGGAGCTGTCCGAGAGCGTCACGCTGCCGGGCACCATCGAGCCGACCCAGCGCCTCGACCTCTCGTTCAGCAGTCGTGGCGAGGTGACCCACGTCGCGGTCGCCGTCGGGGACGCCGTGACCCCCGGATCCGTGCTGGCCACCATCGACGACTCCGATCTCCGTGCCGCCGTCACCGACGCCCGTGCCGAGACCGACGCCGCTTGGAAGGACTACCAGGACGCCCGGAAGTCCGGACAGTCGTCGGCCATCAGCGCGATGCGGTCGGCCCACGCCGTCAAGGCCCAGGCACTCAAGGACGCCGAGGCCGCCCTCGAGAAGGCGACGCTCACCTCGACCATCGACGGCGTGGTCGCCGCCGTGAACGTCCAGCCCGGTCAGGTGGCCGGCGAGTCCGGGGGCGGGAGCCCGGGCGGTGCCCTGACCGGCGCCGGCGACGCGTCCGGTCAGGCCGACGTCGTCGTCATCTCCCGGACGTTCCAGGTCAAGGCGTCGGTCGGCGGCGGGGAGCGCAGCCGGTTGGCCAAGGGCATGGAGGCCATGGTGACGTCGAGTTCCTCCCCGACCCCGCTGCGTGGCAGCGTGACCGCACTCGGGGTCGTCGCCGAGACCGCGCCGAGCGGCGACAAGCCGAGCGCGGCATCCTTCCCCCTCGTCGTCACCCTCGAGGGCCAACCCGAGAACGTGTTCGCCGGGTCGCCGGCCACCATCGAGGTGCTGGCCGAGGCCCAGGGCGGGCCGGTGCTCGCCATCCCCGCGGAGGCCCTGCTGGAACGCACCTCGGACTCCGACGGGACGGTCCTCCTCCGCCGGGGCAGCGACGTCGTCCCCACCCCGGTCAAGCTCGGCACCACCGCCGGCGGCATGGTCGAGGTCGTCTCGGGCCTCGCCGAGGGCGACGTCGTCGTGTTCTTCCCGGCGCAGGGCCCGGCCGGCCCCGGGCGCGCGGATGGCCAGGTCGTCGTGGGCCCGGCGAGGGAAGCGGAGCCCCCGCGGTGACCGCAGACGCCGCGCTCGACCTCGCGCCCGACCCCGGGGCGTCCACCGACCCGATCCCCGTGCTCCAACTCCGGGGCATCTGGAAGACCTATTCCACCGGCGCCGTCCAGGTGCACGCCCTGCGCGGCGTCGACCTCGACGTCCACGCCGGGGAGTACGTCGCGATCATGGGCCCCTCCGGTTCCGGCAAGTCGACGCTGATGAACGTCATCGGCTGCCTCGACGTCCCCACCGCCGGCCAGTACGTGTTGGACGGCGAGGACGTCGCCCACCTGTCCGACAACGCCCTGGCCGACATCCGCAACGAGCGGATCGGGTTCGTGTTCCAGCAGTTCAACCTGCTGCCGACCCAGAGCGCGTGGCGCAACGTCGAACTGCCGCTGTGGTACGGCCGCGTCAAGGGGCCCGAGCGCAAGCAACGCGCCCTGGACGCCTTGGCCCGGGTCGGCCTCGCCGACCGGGCCCACCACAAGCCCGGCGAGCTGTCGGGCGGCCAGCAGCAGCGCGTGGCGATCGCCCGCGCGCTGGTCACCGACCCGGCGCTGATCCTGGCCGACGAGCCCACCGGCAACCTCGACTCGGTGTCGACCGCCGACGTCCTCGGCCTGCTGGACGAGCTCCACGCCGCCGGGCGGACCATCGTCCTGATCACGCACGAGGCCGAGGTGGCCGCCCGTGCGGAGCGGGTCGTCCGGGTGTTCGACGGCCGCATCGCCGGCATCGACGTGAAGGCGGCGGGCCGATGATGACCTGGTGGGAGACCCTGCGGCTGGCGTTCGACGCGATCGTGGCGCACCGCGTCCGGTCGATCCTGACGACGCTCGGCATCACCATCGGCATCGCCGCCGTCACCCTGTCGGTCGGCATGGCACAGGGGGCGACCGCGAGCGTGAGCTCCGAGATCGGCAGCCTCGGCTCGAACCTGCTCACCGTCCAGGCGGGCTTCTTCTCAGCCGAGCCGGGCAAGGTCTTGGACGAATCGACGATGCCGACCCTCACCATGGCGGACGCCGAGGCGCTGTCCGACCCCTCCATCGCCCCTGACATCGCGGCGGTGGCGCCGGCCATCAGCACCGGCTTCGAATTGTCCGCGCGCGACGCGACGATCGGGACGAGCGCCGAGGCGACCACGCCGGCATGGCTCACCGTGCAGTCGCGAACCCTGGCGGCCGGCTCTTTCTTCACCCAGGAGCACTACGACGACGCCGCGGCCGTGCTCGTGCTCGGCACCAACCCCGCGACGCAGCTGTTCGGCGAGCCACTGGCGGCCGTCGGGCAGACGGTGAGCGCGGGCGGCAACACCTTCCTCGTGATCGGGGTGCTCGACCAGGCCGGCGGGTTCACCTCGTCGGACGACGCGGCCGTGCTGCCACTCACCACGTACCGCGAACGCCTGTCGTGGGGC
The DNA here is from genome assembly GCF_059515965.1 of Propioniciclava sp. LT432. Classification (NCBI taxonomy): domain Bacteria; kingdom Bacillati; phylum Actinomycetota; class Actinomycetes; order Propionibacteriales; family Propionibacteriaceae; genus Propioniciclava; species Propioniciclava sp. LT432. The sequence continues at coordinate 107,589 of NZ_JCAKNE010000003.1, forward strand.
GACGAGCCTCTCGGCACGATCTACCTGCAGGCGAGCTCGGCCGAGCGGCTGACCCACGCGCACCAGGAGGCCGAGGCCCTTCTGCTCGCCCGCCGCGGGGTCGCCACCGCCGACGAGGCCGGGATCATGATCATGTCCCAGCAGTCCTTGGTCCAGGCCATGGAGCAGGTCACCGCCGTCCTCACCCTGCTGCTGGGCGGCATCGCGGCGATCTCGCTGGTCGTCGGCGGCATCGGCGTCATGAACATCATGCTCGTGTCCGTCCAGGAGCGGGTCCGCGAGATCGGCCTGCGCAAGGCGCTCGGCGCCCGCCGCCGGACGATCCTGGCGCAGTTCCTCACCGAGGCGGCCGTGCTAGCCCTCGTCGGCGGAGCGCTCGGGCTCGCGCTGAGCGCCGGGGTCGCGTGGCTGGTGACCACGCTGGCCAACTTCCCGGTGCCGGTGTCGCTGCCGACCGTGTTGCTCGCGCTGGGCGTCTCCGCCGCGATCGGCCTCGTAGCCGGCAGCTACCCCGCCTCACGGGCCTCCCGTCTCGCCCCCATCGACGCGCTCCGCCGTGAGTGACCAGGAGTCAGCCATGACCGACCACCCCGCCCTCCCCCCGGCGCGGATCGCTCCGCGTGCCCCCGAAGGACCCCGCCTGCGGCGCGACCACCGCCGCCGCAACGTCGTCATCGCCGGACTGGTGCTGGCCCTGATCGGGGCCGGCGGTTGGGCCGTCGCGCTGTCCCAGGGACCGCGCTCGGGCCAGGACCGCTACACCACGGTGCTGGCCGACCGCGGCGACGTCACCCAGCGCCTCACCGGCAGCGGCACCGTCACCCGGGTCGACCAGATGGCCGTGCGGTTCCCCGCCGCGGGCACCGTCACCGAGGTGCGCGCCGCCGTCGGCGACACCGTCGCGACGGGCGACGTGCTCGCCGTCCTCGACGACAACGGCCTGCGCGCCAAGGTGCTCCAGGCCCGGGCCGACAGGGACGCCGCGGCGCTCGCCCTGCAGCAGGCCAAGGAGGCCGGAACGTCCGCGCCGTCCGGGCGGGGGACGGCGGGCGCCCTGTCGGACGTCGGCACTTCTGCGCCTGCCGAATCCACCCAGCCCGCGCTGCCGCCGGTCCCCGCCGTCGAGGTCGACCTGGCTCCGGTCGGGTCCGTCCTCGCCGAGGCGGACGCCGCTGCCGCCGTCGTCGCCGCTCGTCAGGCCGACGTCGACGAGGCCCTGGCCGCGCTCGCCTCGGTGTGCCCCGTTCCCGCCGAGCCCACGCCCCGCACGTCCGCCACTGCGGAACCCACCACCCCGACCCCGACGCCCAGCGCGTCCGTCACACCGACACCAACTCCGACGCCCAGCGCCTCCGCCACTCCCGAGCCCACGGCCACGGCGACGCCGACCTTGAGCGCGACGCCCGAGCCGGAGGTTCCCCTCGATCCCGAGGAGTGCCGTGCAGCGCTGGAGTCCGTGGCGGAGGCGCAACGCGACCTCACCGAGGCGCAGGCCGCGGCGTCCGCCCTGAACCATCAGGGGTTGGCGCTCCTGGAAGCGGCGACGGCCGCGCTGGGGCAGGCCGGGGCCCAACTGCAGGCGTGGGCCGAGGCGGCGATGCGGTACGTCGCGTCCGCTCTGTCGCCGCAGCCGGCTCCGCCGACCGGTCCAGTGGCGCCACCGGCCGGAGTCCCGACGGACGACCCCGGCGGCACCCACAGCGGGGGCGGAGACCCGAGCCGGTCGAGCATCGTGTCCGCCGAGGTCTCGCTGGCGAAGGCGCGGCGGGCGTTGGCGTCCGCTGAGGACGACCTCGCGGCGGCCACCCTGAAGGCCCCGATGGACGGCGTCCTGTCGGCGCTGCCGTTCGTGGCCGGCCAACCGACGACCGAGTCGGCGAACGCCGTCGTGGCCTCACCGACCGGTGCGGTCACGGTGACGATGACGATCCCGGCGGCGTCGTTCCTGTCGGTGCGGCCCGGTCAGGCAGCGACACTGCGGGGTGCCGGCGGGGTCCAGGACTCGGCCGAGGTGCTGACCAAGGCGCTGGTACCGAACGACACCGGCTCCTACCCGGTCACGCTCGTCGCGCGCGGGCCCAACGCCGACCGGTTCGCGGCGGGCACGAAGGCCGACGTCGAGATCGAGGTCAGCAGCGCCACGGCCGTGGTCGTCGTGCCGCTGTCGGCGGTGACCCGGACGGGCACCGAGGGCACCGTCCGCGTGCTGGCCGGCCAGGACATCGTCGAGGTGCCGGTGAAGCTCGGCAGCGTCGGTGACTCCCACGCCGAGGTCGTCAGCGGGGTCGAACCCGGTGACCGCCTCGTCGTGGCCGACGCCACCAAGCCGTTGCCGAACCCGTTCGCCGCGGGCGGCCCCGGCCGCTGATCGTCAGCGGTCGAGACGGGTGACCCAGTACTCGGTGTCCGACGTCGGCGGGGTGTTGAACCGGGCGTTGGGCAGGTACAGCCCGTCGCCGTGCGCCGCGATGGTGGTCGGCACGTCGAAGTCCGCGCTGGTCTTCACGTCCGCGACCGTCCCGGCGGTGCCGGCTCGGTCGAGGTGGACGACGGCCACCTGGTTGAGCTGGTTCTGCACGACGTACAGGGTGCGTCCGACCAGCAGCATGCCGTCGCCGAACGGCAGGCCGGCCCCGCCCAGGTCGACGACGGTGGCGTCGCCGGTGTCCGGGTCGATCCGGTACAGCACTCCGGTGGCCGACTGCACCGCCAGCAGCGCCGACCCGTCGGGGGTCTGGGTGATCCCGTTCAGGTTGAAGCCCGCGACGTGCACGTACGCCCCACCCAGCGGGAGGTCGACGACCTGACTGGCGTCCGGCAGCGCGCCGTTCGGTGCCAGCGGGAGCCCGTACAGCCGCTCATTGCGGGAGTCCGTGAACCAGGCCATGTCGCGGGTCAGCACGACGTCGTTGATGAAGGCGACCTCGTCGGTCAGGTCGTACGTGGCCAGGACGTCGCCGGACCGGGAGTCGACCACCCGGGCGTCACCCGACGAACCGCCCGCGATGAAGAGCCTGCCGCGGTTGTCGGCCTTGAGGCCCACCGAGGGAGTGCCCGACCCCTCGCTGACGAGCTTACCCTCGCCGCTGACCAGATCGACCGCGTAGACGTCGCCGTCGGCGAGCGACCCGAAGAAGGCCGTCACCCCCCGGATGGCGATGCCCTCCGGGCGGAACCCGTCCGGCAGGGCGAGCCGATCCGGGAAGGCCTGGCGCGGGCCGGGCGCGGCCACCGCAGGGGTGGAAACTCCGGCGAGCAGGACGGAGGCCGCGAGCGCGGCGAGGGTGCGGACCAGTGGGCGGCGGAAGTGCATCGTGAGTCCCTTCCTCGAAGGGTTCGACGCTAACCGCGCCCGGTCGTGGTCGTCAATGGTCCCCGGCCAGGGCTCCTCAGGTCGTCGACGCGGCGTAGATGCTGGCGATGGAGGCGTCGAGCACGGCGTTGAACTCCTCGTCCGAGAGGTCCCGGTGCAGCCCCTCGGTCAAGGCCCGCGAGAAGCTCGCCGTCATGCCGTGTTGGCGGGCCAGGCGCTCGTTGGCCTCGGCGCGCGTGTAGCCACCCGACAGGGCGAACACGCGCAGCACCTTCGGGTGCTCGATCACGTCGCGGTACAGGTCGTCGGTCTCGGGGAGCGTGAGCTTGAGCATGACCACCTCGTCGTCGCCCAGCGCGTCCAACCCGGACAGGAGCGCGTCGTGGAGTTGCTCCTCGGCCTCGGCCTTCAGCGGGCTGTGGATGTCGACCTCCGGCTCCAGGATGGGCACGAGCCCGGCCGCGAAGATGTGGCGTCCGATGTCGAACTGCTGCGCGACGACGGCGGCCAGCCCGGCACCCGGCTCCTCGACCACGGAGCGCATCTTGGTGGCGAAGACACCCTGCTCCAGGGCTTGCGGCAACAGGACGTCCAGGTCGTCCATGGGCTTCATCAGACGGGCGCCCGACTCGTGCTCGGCCAGGCCCTTGTCGACCTTGAGGATCGGCACGATGCCCTTGACGTTCCACAGGTAGTCAGCGGTGGGGCGTCCGGCGACCTCCCGGCGGAGGGTGTCCTCGAAGAGGATGGCGCCCAGGATGCGGTCCCCGTCGAAGCTCGGGCTCATCATGATGCGCGAGCGCATCTCGTGGACGCGGTCGAACATCTCGGCGTCGTCGGCCCAGCTCTCGACGCCGTACAGCTTGAGCGCCTTCGGGGTGCTGCCGCCGCTCTGGTCGAGCGCAGCCACGAACCCCGGTGCATCCTTCATCTTGGTGAACATCTGCTCGTTCATGGCACCTCCCGGGACCACCGATCCGGGCGGTCGGCGGATCCGGACGCCCGGGTTTCACCTCCATTGTCACCCATCTCGCAAGGGCGCGAAGGCCCTCGGCTCACCCCAGCAACCCGGCCTCGCGGGCGCGGGCCACCGCGTCCCCACGCGACGTCGCGGCGAGCTTGGCGATGATGTTCGACACGTGCACGCTCGCGGTCTTGCGCGAGATGAACAGGCTCTGGGCGATGTCCCCGTTGCTCCGGCCATCGGCCAGCAGCGCCAGGACCTCGGCCTCGCGCGCGGTCAACTCGGACGCCCCGGCGTGCGCGCGCTGCCCCGCCGACGACGCCAGCGCGTCCACGTCGCCGGCGAGGGGCCGCGAGGGAAGGGCGTCCGCCGTCGTGCGGACGGCGTCCAGCAGGTCGCGCGCCTCGCGGGCGTCACCGGTGGCGAGCAGGACGCCGGCCAGCCTCAGCCGGACCCGGCCGAGTTCGTACACGTTCGCGTACGCCTCGAACAGCCGCACCGTCTCCCGCCACGCCGCCACCAGGGCCTCGGGTTGGACGGCGTCCCCGGCGCGCCAGGCGAACCGCAGGGCCTCGGCGGCCAGCCGTGCCCGCCAGGCCACGCCCTCGGGACCCTCGGCACCCTGGTCCGGCATGCTGGCGTCGCTGCGCCGGCGCCAGTGCGCCACCTCGTCGGCCGCGCGGACGCGCTCCGCCCGCGTGGCGGACGCCGCCGCGTCGGCCAGCAGCCCGACGGCCAACGCCGAGATCCGCACGTTGCAGTCGTCACCCGGACCCCACTGGCGATCGATCTCGGCGGCGAGTTCGCGGGCCAGCGCGACGCCTTCGCTGAACCGTCCGCGCCGGCCCAGGTACTCCATGCGGCCCTGCAGGGCGCGGAGGCCGACGAGCGCGTCCCGGTGCCACGCGACGCGCGAGTCCTCGTACAACGCTGCGGGTGGCTCGTCGTCCCGCACCGCCAGAACCTGGTACCGGGTGGCGCGGACGAGGGACGCCATGGGTTCGGGTTCCACCCCTTCAGGGAAGTCGAGGCGGCGCAGCGCATCGTCGAGGCGTCCGAGCTCGAAGCAGCACTGGGCGGCCAGCAGCCGGCACGAGGCCTCGAAGGGAGCCCACACGCGGCCGATCCGCAGGGCGAGGCGGGCCCCCTCGTCAAGGAACGGCAGGGCGGCCTCCAGGTTGCCCGCCCGCACGTCGAGGAGTCCGCGTCGCAGGAGGACCCGGACACGCGCCCGCTCCGGTGGTGAGTCCGCCAGGACCTGGTCGAGCTTCGCCCGCGTGGCTTCGGGGTCGCCGTCCAGCCCGCCCGCCAGGATCGCACGGAGGCTGGCGGCAGCCTCGTCCCGGCCGAGGTGCCGCGCCAGGGTCAGCGCCTCCTCGCCCACCGTGGCGCCGGCGTCCCACTCCCGCTGGTCGAGGAGCGCCTCGGTGAGGGCACGCAGCGCCTCGAGGCGGACCAGATCCGTCCGCCCCTCGGTGATCCGGACGGCCTCGCGGGCCGCCTCCACGAGGCTCCCGTCGAAGATGGAGTGACGGCCGTACTCGACGTAGGCGGCCAGCAGCCGGGCGCGACGCTCGCCGGGTGTGGCCAGCCCCGGGTGGGCCAGCCGGTCGGCGATGTGCTGGCCGGCCCGGCGTTCCTCCCCCGCGGCGAGGGCCGCGTCGGCCGCCAGCAGGACCAGCTCGTCCTGCGCGGGGTCGTCCTGTCCGAGCCAGCTCATCGCCGCCTCGAAGTGGGCGAGCGCCTCGCGCGGGCCTCCCATGCGCAGGGCCTCCTCGCCGGCCCGGCGGGACGCCTCGACCGCCGTCGCGAGGTCACCGCTCCCCGCGGCGTGCCGCGCCAGTTCGGCCGGCGGGTGCCCCGGTCGCTCCCCCAGCGCCATGGCGAGCGCGCGGTGCAGCCGGATGCGCTGGCCGGGGAGCAGCGACTCGCGGATCGCCTCCCCCAGGAGCGCGTGTCGGAAGGTGTAACCGGCCGACGACCCCGGCGTCAGGATCTTGTGTTCCACGGCCTCGGCGAGCGCGGCGTCCAGGGTCTCCTCCCCGAGTCCCGCCACGGCGGCGACGATGTCGTGGGACGCCTCCGACCCGGCCACGGCCACCACCTGCACCACGCGCTGGGCGTCCGGACCGAGCTGGTCGACCCGGGACCGCAGGACGACGCCGAGGCTCTCGGCGAGCAGGTCCGAATCGCTGGCCGCCAGTTCCTCGGCGAAGAACGGGTTGCCCTCGGCGCGGGAGACGACCTGGTCGATGCGGGCCCGGCTCGTCCCACCCCTGATCAGGGCCCGGATGGAGGCGTCCGGCATCGGGCCCACCTCGACCCGTGAGACCGCCGGCAGGCGCGTCCACACCGGAAGCGTGTCGTGCAGCGGGTGCCCGCGGTGGAGGTCGTCCGACCGGTAGCTGACCACCAGCCCCACGGGCGCTCGGAACCCACGCGTCAGCAGCACGGTGAGCAGGTCGCGGGTGCTGTGGTCGGCCCAGTGCACGTCCTCGACGACGGCCAGCACCGGGCGCTCGGACGCCGCCCGCGTCAGGCAGGCGTGGACGGCCTCCGCAAGCGCCTGCGCCGAGGAGGAGTCGGCAGGGCGCGGGGAGAGCCCGGGCAGGAGCTGGGCCAGCGCCGGGTGGGTGGCGACCTCGGCCTCGACGGGTTCGGGCAGTTCGACGTGGAGGCCGAGCATCAGCTCGGTGGCGGGCAGGTAGGGCATGGCGAAGCCCGACTGGCCGACGCAGTGGCCCACCGCCACCGCCCAGCCGCGGGCGCGGGCCTCGTCGGCGACGCGGCCCAGGACGCGGGTCTTGCCGATGCCCGCGTCCCCGGACACGACCGCGAGGCCGCCGGCGCCCGACTCGACGCCGACGGCGTCCAGCAAGCGGGCGACCTCATCGTCACGACCGATGAACGGTCTGGGTTCCATGACCTCGATTATGACCGCCACGGCGATGCTCAAGCCGCGCGTCGGTGCACCAATTGCTCGGCGGCCGCGCGGACGGCGGCCGACAGGATCTCCGTCGAGGTCCGGCGGAGCAGCCGCGGCGGGATCAGGCCACCCTCTTCGAGGCGGCGCACCTGCTCGTCGGTCATGGTCTTGGCATCGGGGGTCGGGAAGATGTTCATGCTGGGATGGTGCGTGCCTGAGGTAGGGCCCCGCATGGGGTGGATGTCCTATTTGTGCGCCCGTCCGTGTCGGCTACCTCAGTGGGACCCGAGCGACTGAGTGCGTAGGCTCGGGGGCATGACCTCCCAACCCGCAGCCAGCCGTCCGGACGCCAAGGAACTCGATCGCCTGCGGGCCTCCCTCGCCGCCGCGGGACGCATCACGATGACCCACGCCGAGGCGCTCGCGTGGAACCGGCACTGGTCGGAGGCGGACACCCAGATCCTGCAGCGTCACCTCGCGCGCGTCGGTGCGGTCCGCTTCAGCCGCACCGGCAATGGCGCCTACGTCCGGTGCGTCGACGCGCAGGACCGCGTCGTCATGATCATCGCCCCCGGTTACGTGACGTTCCCGAAGCCCTGGGTGAACGAGGAGTGCTCGCCGGACTGGCCCGGCATCGCGCTGTCCACGTTCGGTTTGCGGCCGTCCACCAGCGCGGCCGCGAAGCCGGCTCGGACGCCCCGGGCGTCCACCCGCGCGCCCCGCCAGCCCGCCGCCCAACGGACGCCGCCGCGCGCCGAGCCGACGCCCAAGTACTGCCCGCGGTGCTTCCTGGAACTCACGACCACCGGGCTGTGCGGCAACTGCGACTGACTGGTCCCCGCTCAGGGTGGGCCCACTGGGGATCGAACCCAGAACCCGCGGATTAAAAGTCCGCTGCTCTGCCAGTTGAGCTATAGGCCCCGCGACGGGTGAGTCTACCGCCGCCTAGGCTGGCGGCATGAACCCTCCGGCATGGGGCATCCCGGTCCTGCTGGTCCTCGGCGTGTTGGTCATCGGCCTGGGCTGGTGGTGGGACCGACGCCGCGCCAGGGAGGAGTCCGAGGGGTCCACGACGGAGGAGGACCTCCAGGCCCAGACCCCGAACGACGTCCTCCCTGACGCCGACCTGGCCGCGCTCCTGTCCTCGCGGGGCCCTGAACCGACCCTGCCCGGCGGGCTGGCGGACCGGGAGTTCCTGACCCACCCGCAGCGCGGGGTCGCCGCCGTCCGGAACCCCATCGTGGTCGTCACGGACGCCCCACTCGAGGACGAGCGGCTCATCCTGTCCCTCCTCGACTCCGCCCGGACGCGATCCCGGCCCCTCGTCCTGGTCGCCCCCGATTTCGGCTTCGGACTGCTCGGGACGCTGCGCGCCAACCACCGCACCGGTCGGGTGACCACCCTCCCGATCGAGCTGGCCGATCCCGACCTCCTCGCTCGGACGGCCGCGCTGTGCGGCACCGTCGTCGTCCCCGACGCCGACCTCCGGTCCGGCTGGCTGCCGGAGACGAGTCGCGGCTCCGCGTCGTCCTGGGTGGCCGACCTGGACGACTCCTGGGTCGAGGGTTGAGCCTGCCCACTCTCGACCTCGCCTTCAGGTTTCTCAGGGTTCCCCGTCAATCCGCTTGCCACGCCCGTGTTGGTCGGCATCTACTGACGCTTGCCGTCCAGCGCGTCCTCAGGGAACGTCCAGCGACGGACAGGACTCAGGAGGGGGACCCATGAAGCGTGCCGGCCGATTGACGAACGCGGTCGTGGGCGGCTGCGTCGCCCTCGCGATGCTGGGCACCACCGGACTGGTCATCGCGGGCGTCGCCAACGCCACGACGACCATGACCGCCACCACCTGGGTGAACATGCGGTCCGGCCCCGGCACCGCCAACGGCGTCATCGCCGTCCTGGCCCCGTCCGAGCCTGTCACCGCCTCCGGCAAGATCTCCGGAGGCTGGTACGAGGTCACCACCGCCAAGGGCGTGACCGGCTGGGTCTACAAGAACTACCTCAAGGCGACCGAGTCGGCGGCGCCAGCCGTGCCGCTGTCGACCGGCGGGGCCGCACCCACGGCGTCCGGCCAAGCCACGACGACGGCCGGTGTGAACGTGCGGACCGGCCCCGGAACGAGCTACGCCGCCGTCGGCGTGGCCCCCAAGGGTTCCACCCTCCCGACGACGGGGAAGACGTCGGGGGGGTGGACCGAGGTCATCTGGTCCGGGCAGGCCCGCTGGATCTCGAGCAACTACCTGACGACCGGCACCCCCACCGCGAGCAAGCCCGCGGGCCAGATACGGACGACGGCGAACCTGTACCTCCGCACCGGCGGCAGCACCGCCTACTCCTACACCGGGGTCCTGCCGGCCAACTCGGTCGTCGACACCACCGGACAGACGACCGCCGACTACACCGAGATCATCTGGTCCGGCCAGAACCGCTGGATCGCCACCCGCTACACCACGGCCGTCACGACGAGCGCGCCGACCCCGGCTCCGGCCCCCGTGGCCCAGGGCACGGTCCAGGTGAACGTCGGCGCGCTGTACGTCCGTGCCACCTCCGCATCGGACGGGCGGATCGTCGGCACCGTCTACCGCGGCGCCACGCTGCAGACCACGGGCGCCGAGGCGAACTCGCGCATCCAGGTGATCCACAACGGGGTCGCCGCCTGGGTCTACAAGCCGTACACGACCTCCGGCGCGCCGGCGCCCAGCGCGTCCGTGCCCCTGGCGAGCGGGGCGGTCTGGGTGAACGTCGGCTCCCTGTACGTCCGGGCGACGTCGTCCGCGAGCGGGACCGTGGTGGGCACCGTGTACCGCGGCACCAAGCTCCCCACCACCGGCACCGTGGAGGGCGACCGCCTGCAGGTGATCTTCAACGGCGCGGCCCGATGGGTCTACAAGCCCTACACCACGACCGTCGACCCCGGGACGTCCTCCCCCACGTCGTCCGCGCCGAACACCTCGGTCTCGCTGCCGGGGTACGACCGGCTGAACGGCAACGCGAAGACGGCCGTCCAGTACGTGCTCGACAACTACCCCCTGGTCCGGACCATCGGCGGCTACCGTCCCTCGAGCGACTACTCGTCCGACCACCCCAACGGCCGGGCGATCGACGTGATGATCTCCAACTGGTCCACGCAGTCGGGCCAGGACTACGGGTGGGCCATCGCGCGCTACTTCGCCGCCAACGCGCAGCGGTACAACGTCACCTACATCATCTGGCGCCAGCAGACCTTCAACGCGTCCTACCCCGAGCGCGGGTGGCGTCCGATGGAGGACCGTGGGTCGGCCACGGCCAACCACCTGGACCACGTGCACATCTCGTTCCGCGACTGAATCAAGGCTGAACCAAGCCTGGCGCGTGTGCATTTCCGGGACAGCATTTCCCCGAGGATCCTTGGGAAAATGCTGTCCCGGAAATGCATCTGAGCTCAGGGGCGCACCGGCTCCAGCGTCGTGGCGAAGGCATCAAGGGCCTCGTACGACAGGTCGCCGGACACGATCGTGACGGCGTCCTCGCCCCGGGCGACCAGCGAGCGCGTGCGCCCGTCCTCGGACACCATGCGCTGCCAGGTGCGGCCCAGCGCGTCCGAGCTGCCCTCGACCCGCCCGTTGCGCGTCACGACGCCGACGAACTGGTCGGGCGCCACGTCACGCTGGTCGACCGCGACATAGCGCTGCTCCGGGCTGAGGAAGCCGAGCTGGAGCGTGTCCCCGATGGCGGTGTCACCCCCGATCGCGCGGCTCCCGGTCGGGATGAAGCGGGCCCGCGTCGCGATCCAGCCCTCGGGCAGGTTCCCCGGGGCCAGCACCTCGTAGTCGGCCTCGGACGCCGCTTGGCGCACCACCGGCGCCCAGTCGATCGCCGTGACCGGCGGCGGGGGGTTGCGCGTGAACAGCATCGAGATCGCGATCACGGGGACGAACAGGACCGCCATGGCCACGAGCATGTGCAGGACCGTGGGGTTCGGGCGCTTCTTGGTGGTGGCCATGGGGGCCATTGTCCCATGCGTCAGAAGCTGATGTCCTCCAGCATGTCCGTGACGAGGGCCGCGATGGGCGAGCGCTCCGAGCGGGTCAGGGTGACGTGGCCGAACAGCGGGTTGCCCTTCAGCTTCTCCACGACCGCGGCGATCCCGTCGTGACGGCCGACGCGGAGGTTGTCGCGCTGGGCCACGTCATGGGTGAGGACGACCTTCGAGTTCTGCCCGATGCGGCTCAGCACCGTGAGCAGGACGTTGCGCTCCAGCGACTGGGCCTCGTCCACGATCACGAACGCGTTGTGCAGGCTCCGACCGCGGATGTGCGTCAGGGGCAGCACCTCGATGACCTCGCGGGCGACGATCTCGTCCATCACGTTCTTGTGGACGACCGACCCCAAGGTGTCGTAGACCGCCTGCCCCCAGGGCGACATCTTCTCGTGTTCGGTGCCGGGCAGGAACCCGAGCTCCTGGCCGCCCACGGCGTACAGCGGGCGGAACACGATCACCCTGTCGTGCTGCCGGCGCTCCATGACCGCCTCCAGGCCGGACGCCAGCGCCAGGGCCGACTTGCCGGTTCCGGCCCGTCCGCCGAGGCTGACGATGCCCACGGACGGGTCGAGGAGGAGGTCGAGGGCGACCCGCTGCTCGGCCGAACGCCCGTGCAGGCCGAAGGCGTCCCGGTCGGTCTTGATCAGGTGCAGCGACTTGTCCGGATGGACGCGGGCCAGCGCCGTCGAACCGCCGCCCTTCAGGACGACACCGGTGTGGACCGGCAGATCGACCGCCTCGACGACCGCCGTCACGCCGGTGTCGTACAGCTCGTCCATGGCCTCGGGGGTGAGGTCGAGGGAGCTCATGCCGGTCCAGCCGGAATCAGGGGGCATCTCGTGGCGGTACTCCTCCGCGGCGAGCCCCACGGCGGCGGCCTTGACGCGCAACGGCAGGTCCTTGGTCACGAGGACGACGTCGCGGCCCTCGTGGGCGAAGTTCACCGCGACGGCCAGGATGCGTGAGTCGTTGTCGCCCAGGCGGAAACCGGCCGGGAGGCGCTCCACATCGGTGTGGTTCAGCTCGACGTGGACGACCCCGCCCTGGTCGTTGACCTTGACCGGCGCGTCGAGGCGTCCGTAGGTGACGCGCAGGTCGTCCAGGAAGCGCAACGCCTTGCGGGCGAAGAAGCCCAGCTCGGGGTGGTGGCGCTTGCCCTCCAGCTCCGTGACGACCACCAGGGGCACGACCACCTGGTGCTCGGCGAAGTACATGAGGGCGTTCGGGTCGGACAGCAACACCGAGGTGTCGATGACGTACGTCCGCAGTGTGGCGGGGGCGCTCGTCGCGGTGCTGGTCCGGGCGTCGGCGGCGATGTCGGTCACGTCGGTCCTTTGCGTCAGGGCCGGATGACCACCACCCGGCCTGTCCGTGTGGTTCAGCCGAGGGCGTCCCGTGATCGGGGAAGGAGTCTCATCGGAATCCTCTCGAGGCCACCAGTCGGTGGTGTCCTGAGGCCGACAGTAAGCGTGACGTCGGCGGGATCAAGGCCGACACGGCGATGTTCAGCGAAAGTTCATCCACGGTGCCCCAGGAGCGCGAGGTCGGCGAGGTGGGTCAGCGCCTTGGCAGAATGCGGGCCATGAACCACGAGATCCGGCCGGTGGCGTTCGCGCGCACCGACTTCCCCGCGAAGTTCGGCATCCCGCGCCAGGCCGGGTTGGTGCCCGAGTTGCGCGCCCGGATCGTGTTCGTCCCCGAGTTCCGCACTCCCGACGCCGTGCGCGGCCTCGAGGGGTTCTCCCATGTCTGGCTGGTCTGGGGGTTCTCGGCCGTCGTGCGCGAGGGGTGGTCGCCGGTCGTCCGGCCGCCGCGGTTGGGGGGTGGCACCCGGGTCGGGGTGTTCGCGTCGCGGTCTCCGTTCCGCCCCAACGGATTGGGCCTGTCGTCCGTGCGGCTGCTCGCGATCGAGTCCGACGCCGCGGGCGCCCCGGAACTCGTCGTCGGCGGCGCGGACCTCATGGACGGCACGCCGATCTACGACATCAAGCCCTACGTCGCCGCGGACTGCCACCCGGATGCGCGCTTGGGCTTCACGGCGACCAACGCGGACTACGAGCTCGACGTGGACCTTCCTCCTGCACTCGCCACGCAGGTGCCCCCTGACAAGCGGGAGGCCCTGCTCGGCATCCTGGCCCAGGACCCGCGTCCGGCCCACCAGCGCGACCCTGAGCGGGTCCACGGGGTGACGTTTGCCGGCCTCAACGTCCGGTTCCGGGTCGCCGACGGAGTGCTTCACGTCGTCGAGGTGATGGCGATCGACCAGTGAGTGGGCACTCACTTGGGCGGCTCCGCTCAGTGCCTTGGAGCGACCCGCCCCGAGTGGACGATCACCATCACCGAAGCACCGTTCCTTGGTCCTGACAAAGCGGTGCGGTCCCTAGGCTGGACCCATGCCCCTGCACCAGCGCTTCCGTCCCGCTGTCTCCCCGTTGTCGGACCCCGGCCAGGTGCTGGTCGGGCCCACCTGGCGCATCACCATCCTCACCGAGCGCCTGCTGCGCCTGGAGTGGTCCGACGACGGCCAGTTCGAGGACCGCCCCACCCAGGTGGTGTGGAACCGTGAGTTCCCACCGGTCCCCTTCGAGCTCGCCCGCGACGGGGACGCCCTGCAGCTCACCACGCGCGGCCTGCACCTCACCTGGGACGGGCAGCGCTTCTCCGCCGGCGGCCTCCAAGTCCGGCAACCGGGCGTTGCCGACTGGCGCAGCGTCTGGCACTTCGGCGATCCCGAGGTCGTCCAGGAGCGCGAGGCCGGCTGGCACGTCGGCAACCTGGGCGGCACGGCCCGGACCCTCGACGAGGCGGACGGCGCGGTCCCGCTCGAGAAGGGCCTGATCAGCGCCTTCGGGTACGCCACCTGGGATGACAGCGCCTCGTTGGCCCTCGACGAGGACGGCTGGCCGACCCCGCGCATCGGCGACGTGGACCTCTACCTCTTCGTCCACGGGTACGACGCCCCGGGGGTGCTGCGCGACTTCCACGCGCTGACCGGCCCGACGCCCCTGCTCCCCCGCTGGGCCCTGGGCAACTGGTGGTCGCGGTACCACGCCTACACCTCCGAGGAGTACCTCGCCCTCATGGACCGCTTCGACCGGGAGGGCCTGCCGTTCTCCGTCGCCGTCCTCGACATGGACTGGCACTGGGTCGACGTCGACGCGCGCCACGGTTCCGGCTGGACCGGCTTCTCGTGGAACACCAACCTCATCCCCGACCCGGTGGCCCTGCTCGCCGACCTCCACGAACGCGGCCTGACGGTCTCGGTCAACCTGCACCCGGCGGACGGCGTCCGCTCGTTCGAGGACGCCTACGCGGACCTCGCCGAGCGCCTGGGCCTCGACCCGGCGGCGGGCGACCCAATCCCGTTCGACGTGACGAGCCCCGACTTCATGGAGGCCTACTTCGACGAGGTCCTCCACCCCCTGGAGGAGCAGGGCGTCGACTTCTGGTGGGTCGACTGGCAGCAGGGCGGCTCGTCCTCGATCCCGGGGCTGGACCCGCTGTGGCTGCTCAACCACCTGCACTTCCTCGACTCCGCCCGCGAGGGGAAGCGTCCGGTCACCTTGAGCCGCTACGCCGGCCCGGGGTCGCACCGCTACCCCATCGGCTTCTCGGGCGACACGGTCACCTCGTGGGAGTCGCTGCACTTCCAGCCGTGGTTCACGGCGACCGCCGCCAACATCGGCTACGGCTGGTGGAGCCACGACATCGGCGGGCACATGTTCGGCGAGCGCGACGACGAGATGGTCGCGCGGTGGTTCCAGTTGGGCACGTGGTCCCCCATCAATCGCCTGCACTCGACGTCGTCGCCGTTCCAGGGCAAGGAGCCGTGGAACTTCGGTCCCCAGGCGGCGGCCGTCATGGCGGAGTCGCTCCGCCTCCGGCACCGGCTCGTCCCGTGGCTCTACACGATGAACGAACGGGCGCATCGGCTGTCCGAGCCGCTCGTCCGGCCGCTCTACCACCTGGACCCGCGCCCGGAGACTGCCCTCCGGGGCTCTGGGGGGTTCCTGTTCGGCACCGGCCTGCTCGTCGCCCCGCTCACCACGCCGGCCGACCGTCGGACGCGGCGGGCGTCCGTCACCACGTGGCTGCCGGAGGGGACCTGGCACGACTGGTACTCCGGGCTGCGCTACACCGGCGGACGGTTCGTGACGCTGCGGCGTCCGCTCGAGACGTACCCGGTGCTGGCGAGGTCGGGGACGATCGTGCCGCTGGTGGACGGCGACGACCTGTCGGTCGCCAACCCGGGCGCCCTGCACGTCCGGGTCTTCGCCGGGGCGGACGGCGAGTTCGTCCTCTACGAGGACGACGATGCGGTCGAGCCGAGGTCGTGCACCACTCGCCTGACCTGGGACGAGGCCGGGGGCCTGTTCACCGTCGACCCCATCGTGGGGGACGCGTCGGCGATCCCGGCGACGCGCCGCTACCGGGTGTCGGTGACGGGCCTGGCCCCGTCGGACACCCTCTCCTCGGATCAGACCGTCACGTACGACCACGCGACCGGGACGGTGACGGTCGACCTGGGCGAGGTCGACGCCTCCACGGGGGCGACGTTCCACTTCTCCTCGTCACCCGGCACATCCTCCCAGCGCATCGAGGACCGCCTGTTCGCGATCATCCACGACCTGCAGGTGGGCTACATCGACAAGCACACGCTGTGGGCGTTCCTGGCGTCGACGCCGGGGACCCTCGCCCGCGTGGCCGGCGTGGCGTCCCTCCCGATCGCCCAGGACATCAAGGACGTCATCTCGGAGGTCCTGCTCGCCGAGGTTGACGAGCAGCGGGGTCACCGCCCGTAGCGACGCTCCCGGGAGGCGTAGTCGCGCAGGGCGCGCAGGAAGTCCACGCGGCGGAAGTCCGGCCACAGCGCCTCGCAGAAGTAGAACTCCGAGTGCGCCGACTGCCACATCAGGAACCCCGACAGCCGCTGCTCGCCGGAGGTCCGGATGATGAGGTCGGGGTCCGGATCGCCGGCGGTGTAGAGGTGCTGGGAGATGTCGTCGATCTCGAGGCGCTGGGCGACGTCCTCGAGGGTGGCGCCGTGGGTGGCCTCCTGGGCCAGCAGCTTGCGGACGGCGTCGCGGAGCTCATGGCGTCCGCCGTACGCGATGGCGACGTTGACCTGGAGCCCGGTCACGGACGCCGTGTCGAACTCCGCGGCGCGCAGCGCGTCCGTCATGGTCTCGGGCAGCAGGGTCGGGTCACCGACGAGCTTGAGCCGCCACCGTCCGGTCTCGGCCAGTTCAACGAAGAGGTGCTCGATGACGTCGAGCAGCGGGCGGACGTCGTCCTCGTTGCGGGCCAGGTTCTCGGTCGAGAGCACCCACAGGGTCACGACGCCGATCCCGACCTCGTCGCACCACTCGACGAACTGCTTCAGCTTGTCCGCACCCGCCTGGTAGCCGACCTCGTAAGGCTGCCCGGGAGCGTTCAGGCGTGCCCACCGGCGGTTGCCGTCCGCGAGCACGGCCACGTGGCGCGGCAGCCTCGTGCGGTCGATCTCGGCCAGCAGGCGCTGCTCGTACGTCGAGTACAGCAGGCTCGCCGGGTGCAACCGATCAACGAGTTCACGTGCTCGTTCACCCCAGGACATGCTCGCAGCCTAACGCCGACGATCACCGCGGGACGGCGTTGCGGAGCGGCTGCCCCGCCCGCAGGCGCGTGATGTTGTCGTTCAGGAGCTCGTTCGACCCGTGGGCCCGACCGCCCGCCATGTGCGGGACGATGATGGTGTTCGGCGCGTCCCACAGGGGGCCGTCTGCGGGGTAGGGCTCGGGCGTGACGACGTCCAGACCCGCACCACCCAGCTCACCGGCGTGCAGGGACGCGATGAGGGCGTCCTGGTCGACCGTCGTGCCGCGGCCCACGTTGATCACCCACGCGCGCTCGGGCAGCAGGGCGATCCGATCGGCGTCGAGGGCCTTGTCGGTGGAGGGATCGGTCGGCAGGACCATGACCAGGATGTCCGTCTCGGGGAGCAACGTCGGGAGGTCGGCGTCGGTGAAGACCTCGAAGCCCGCCCGTTCACCCGCCGAGTTCGCCACACCCCGGACGCGGCCGCCGACGGCCGCGAAGTTGCGCGCGACCTGCTGTCCGATGGCGCCGAACCCCCAGACCAGGACGTTGGCGTCGACCACCGAGCCGACCTTGCCCGCCGGGTGCAGGGGACGCCACGACCCGAACTCGTCGTGCGCCCAGCGGCGTTCGCGCTGGGCGTCCTGCAGGGCGGGGAACCGCAGGATGCCCGCCAGGGCCAGCGCGAGAGCCGTCTCGGCGACCGTCCGGTCGTGCAGGCCGCCCCCGTTGGTGATGACCACGTCGGGGCGGA
The DNA here is from genome assembly GCF_059515965.1 of Propioniciclava sp. LT432. NCBI lineage: Bacteria > Bacillati > Actinomycetota > Actinomycetes > Propionibacteriales > Propionibacteriaceae > Propioniciclava > Propioniciclava sp. LT432. The sequence goes on from NZ_JCAKNE010000003.1 coordinate 125,144, forward strand.
ACCCTGCCGCGAGCACGCCGTCGGGGCCGGACGCCATCGTCTGCACCCACCGCAGGTTGGACGCCTCGCGCGCGAGTTGGGCCACGGCCGGGGACGTCCACCCCTGGACGATCGCGGCGTCGGCGTCCAGGTGCTCAGCGGGGACGGGATCGTCCTCGCCGAACGGGACCACCACCACATCGGCAGGGGGCTCGAACTCGAAGGGGACGTCGGTGGTGGCGAGGATCTTCACCCACTCACCCTAGGGGCCGTGCGGGCCGCGGAGCTTGCGTGTCCGGAGCCACCGAACTACCCTAACCTACGTGACCGTAAGTTACGCTTCGTCAAGTAAGGGCACGGGCATGCAGACCATCGTCCCCAAGCCGCGCCTGCGGGGGTGGTTCCACCTCGGCATGGCACCGGTCGTCCAAATCCTCGGGCTGGCGCTCATCGTCGCCGCCGATTCCTGGGTCGCGCGGTTGGGCATCGCGATCTACCTCGTGGGCGCCACCCTGCTGTTCGGCACGTCGGCCCTCTACCACCGAGGCACCTGGACCGAGCGGGTCGGCGGGGTCCTGCGGCGGATGGACCACGCCAACATCTTCATCTTCATCGCCGGCACGTACACGCCGCTGGCCCTGCTCCTGCTCGAGGGGACGAGCCGGGTCGTGCTCCTGGCGCTCGCTTGGGGCATCGCCGCCGCCGGCATCGCCTTCAAGCTGGGCTGGATGAACGCGCCCCGGTGGCTGTACACCGGCCTCTACGTGGCGATGGGTTGGGTCGCCGTCGGCTGGCTCGTCCCGTTCTGGAACGCGGGCGGCCCGCTCGTCGTGAGCCTCATCATCGTCGGCGGCCTCATCTACACCGCGGGCGCGGTCGTGTACGCCCGGAAGCGCCCCGACCCCGCCCCAGCCTGGTTCGGGTACCACGAGATCTTCCACGTGGCGACGGTCGTGGCCGCCCTGTGCCACTTCGCCGCGATCGCGATCGTCACGCTGCGCTGACGTCGTCCGCGGTCGGGCCTGAACTGCCCCGCGGCCTCAGGCCCGCGACCAGAGCGCCGCGCGCAGTTCCTGCACGGTGGACGCCGGCGGGAACTTCACCTCGGCACGCCGGACGCGGACGACCTGGTCGAACGGGACGACCTCGTGCTCGTCGTACTCGTCGCCCTCACCCGCCACCTCGGACACCTGGCCCGAACCGCCCACGCGGGCGTGGGTCAGCTTGGCGGGCCCCGAGGCGCCGGCCGTCGGGGACGCATCCGAGGCAGCCGCCTCGAACCACGACCCGAACCCGGTCCCCGGACGTCCGGACACCACGACCGTGCCCACCGGTGCCATGCGCCACGCGGCGCGTGCGGCCTCGTTGAGCGGGTCGCCCGACTCGTCGAGCACCACCGCGACGGCGGGGCGCAGGCCCTTGCGGGCCTCGTCCGCCACCAGGAGGTCGGTCAACGCGGCGGACGCGTGGCGCGGTCCGGCCGCGACCGTCCCCCACGTGGTCTTCGCCGCGGCGTCCGCACGGGTCACGAAGTCGGTCCGCTCTGCGAGCAGCCCCACCGTGCGCAGCGCCGTGACCAGGGTCATCGTCCCGGACGGCGTCGGGTTGTCCTGCACGTCACGAGGACGGGAGAAGAGCCCGTCGCCGGCGGCGTCGAAGAAGCCGCCGTCCTCAGCGCCGAAGAGCCCGACGGCCTCGTCCAGCAACGCGACGGCCCGGTCGAGCCACACCGACTCCCCCAGCACGCCGGCCAGCAACCCGTAGGCCTGGGCCATGGCGCCGAAGTCCTCGGCGACGGCGGGCGCCGTGCCCGCGTGCCCGTCCAACGACGTCCGGACGAACCCCCCGTCCGTGCGGTGCACCGCCCACACGTACTCGGCGGCCCGGACGGCCAGGTCGAGCCACGACCGCTCGCCGAACACCAGGGACGCCCACAGCAGGGACTCGATCATCCAACCGTTCCAGGACGCGACGACCTTGCCGTCGCGCGGCGGCGCGAACCGGTTCTGGCGCACCGCCAGCAGCCGCTCGGTCACCGACTCCAGGCGGGCGACGTCCGGCGCTCCCCGCAACTGCAGGGTCGACAGGCCGTGCTCGAAGCTGCCGTCCTTGGTGACGTGGAACACCGAGGACGCCCAGTCCGCGTCCTCACCCAGCGCGTCCGCCAACAGCTCGGGGTTCCACGCGTAGTAGATGCCCTCGTGGGCCATGCCGCGGATGTCGGCGGAGTCGGCGTCCAGCGATGCGGCGAAGCCGCCGCCCTCGACCACCATCTCGCGCTCGACCCACCCGACGACGCCCCGGACCACGCGCTCGAACAGCCAACGCAGGCCGGTCTCGTGCTGGGGCGTCCGGCGCCAGCCACGCACATAGGAGCCGAGCAGCAGCGCGTTGTCGTACAGCATCTTCTCGAAGTGGGGAACGACCCAGCCGGCGTCGACGGCGTAGCGGTGGAAGCCCCCACCCACCTGGTCGTGGATGCCGCCCCGGGCCATCGCCTCCAGCGTCCGCTGTGCGAGGTCGAGCGTGCCGGCCTCGCCCTTGACCAGCAGGGCGTCCACCAGCAGCGGCGACGGGAACTTCGGCGCGCCGCCGAACCCGCCGTGCAGCAGGTCGAAGTCGGCGCTCACCTCGTCCAGCACCTCCCACACCCCGGGCGGGGCGGACGCGCTGGGCAGCGCATTGATCTGCGCGAGCTGCTCCACGATGTTGGACGCCGACGCCACGACCTCGTCCTCGCGGTCGCGCCAGGCCTCACCAAGAGCGCCGACGACCTGGGAGAAGGACGGCAGCCCTCGGCTCGGCTCCGGCGGGTAATAGGTGCCCGCGAAGAACGGCTTGCCGTCCGGCGTGGCGAAGACGGTCATCGGCCAGCCGCCCTGCCCGGTGAGGGCCTGGGTGGCGCGCATGTACACCGCGTCCACGTCGGGGCGCTCCTCGCGGTCGACCTTGATCGCGACGAAGTGCTCATTGACCAGCGCGGCCGCCTCGGGATCCTCGAAGGACTCGTGCGCCATCACGTGGCACCAGTGGCAGGCGGAGTAGCCCACCGAGATCAGCACGGGCACGTGGCGCCGGCGGGCTTCGGCGAAGGCCTCCGGACCCCACGGCCACCAGTCGACCGGGTTGGTCGCGTGCTGGAGCAGGTACGGACTGGTCTGGTCGGCGAGGTGGTTCGCCATCAGTTCTCGGGCTGGTCGTCGGGGTTCAGGGACCGGTCTTCGATGCGCGGGGCGTGGATGTCGACGCCCTCGTCATCGGAGAACCGCGCGGCCCGCTTGAGGTGCCGCCGCATGCTGAACCACAGCAGCAGGAGGGCGAGCAGCAGCACGACGGCGGCGCCCAACGGCGCCCAGCTCGGCGCCAGATCGCGCCCTAGATCGAGTAGAACCACGTGTCCAGCCTATCCGCCGCGTGGGTCTCCACCCCCGCGAAGAGGTCGTCCTCGGGCAGCGTCGTCGCGACCCGCGACTTCACGAGCTGGTAGTCCTCGGTCGGCCAGGCCTTCTGCTGGATCGACAGGGGCACCGCGAACCAGAAGCCGTCGGGGTCCACCTGGGTGGCGTGCGCCCGCAGGGCCTCGTCGCGGACGGGGTAGTACTCGGCGCACGGGACGAACGTGGTCAGCCGCTCCGCCTGGCTCGGGTCCTCCGGCCAGTCCGCCAGGCGTTCCCGGTACGGCGACTCCATCCCGTGCTCGTGCATGGCGGCGTCCAGCGCGACGGCCCGCTCGCGGTGGAAGGTCATGTGGTAGTAGAGCTTGGCCACCGGCCAGGGCGCGCCGTGGACGTCGGCGTCCGGGTCGGCCGCGAGGTCGACGGCGCGCATCGTGACGCGGTGGGTCTGGATGTGGTCGGGGTGCGGGTAGCCGCCGTTCTCGTCGTAGGTCGTGACCACGTGGGGCCGGAACTCCCGGATGATCGCGGCGAGATCCGCCCCGGCGGAGTCCACAGCGGCGAGCGCGAAACAGCCCTCGGGCAGCGGCGGCAGCGGGTCGCCCTGCGGCAGGCCCGAGTCCATGTAGCCGAGCCACCGCTGCTCCACACCGAGGATTTCGCGAGCGCGCTCCATCTCGGCGACGCGTAGCGCCGCGATGCCGGCCCAGTTCTCGGGAGTGTCCAGGCGCGGGTTGAGGATGTCGCCGCGCTCCCCGCCCGTGCACGTCACCACGAGCACCTGGACCCCCTCGGCCACGTACTTGGCGACCGTGGCGGCACCCTTGCTGGATTCGTCGTCGGGGTGCGCATGCACCGCCATCAGGCGCAACGGCTCGCCGGATGAGTCCACGCGCGTCTGGGGAAAGTCGGCCATGGCGGCCATTGAACCACGGGCACAATGGGGGCCATGACCGCTTCCGAGACCGACGCCCAGCGCATCGCGCGCCGCTACCCGCCGAGCCGGACGCCGCGCTGGTTGTGGATCGTCGTCGCGGTCATGCTTGCCGGTGTCGGGGGCACGTGGCTGCTCTGGTCGGCCCTGTACGGGGCGAACCCGCCGATCAGCGCGAAGATCGTGTCGTGGACGGTGACGTCCGACCAGACCATGGACGTCCGCGTCACGACGCAGCGACCCGACCCGGGACGTCCGGCGGTCTGCACGATCACCGCCCAGGCGGAGTCGTACGAGACGGTCGGGCAGTACGACATCGAACTCGCGCCCGGCGCCGAGGAATTGGAGGACCACGACATCGTGATCCGGACGTTCAAGCGACCCACGTCGGTCAAAGTCCTCACCTGCGTGCCCCGCTGATAGGGTTGTGGGATGTCTGAAGCAGCACAGAACACCGTGTGGCTCACCCAGGAGGCGTTCGACAAGCTCTCCGGGGAGCTCGAGCAACTCAAGGGCGAGGGCCGCCGAGCTGTGTCGGCCAAGATCGCCCAGGCGCGCGATGAGGGCGACCTGTCCGAGAACGGCGGGTACCACGCCGCACGCGAGGAACAGGGCCAGCAGGAGGCCCGCATCCGCCAACTCGAGGCGATGCTCCGGGACGCCCAGATCGGCGAGCCGCCGACGTCGGCCCGCGAGGTCACCCCGGGCATGACGGTCACCATCTGCTACGACGGGGACGAGGACGACACGGACACGTTCCTGCTGGGCTCCCGCGAGCTCATGGGCGTGACGGACGCCGCCATCGAGGTCTTCAGCCCCCAGTCACCGCTGGGTGCGGCGATCCTGGGCGCCAAGAAGGGCCAGACGGTCTCCTACGAGGCCCCGACGGGCAAGACCATCGAGGTCACCGTGCTCCACTACGAGGTCTACACGGGCTGACGGACGCCTCAGCGCAACTTGTCCAGCAGGTCGGCCGCCACGGCGGGGGAGAGCTGTCCGGACGCCACCTGCGCCAGCACCTGGTCGCGGATCAGGTCGTTGTCCGCGGGGGCGGGGCCCGCGGCGTCCTCCATTGGGGGCGTCGTTGGTGTTGCTTGCTCGACGTCCTCGGTCGGGTCGCCGTTCTCCTCCTCGGTCGAGTCGCCGTCGGTGTCCGCCCCCGCGTCGGACGCCTCGCCCAACCAGCCCAGCCGTTCGAGCACGTCGTTGAAGCGTGCCCTGGCGGTGGGGTAACTCACGCCGAGGTGGCCCTGGAGCTCCTTGAGGTTTCCGCGCGAGGTGAGGAAGACCTTGAGCAGCTCATGGTCGGCCTCGTCCAGTCGGCAGTAGGGACAGGGCGCGAAGTGCCCCACCAACTCGGTGCCGCAGCTCGTGCAGCCCAGGCGAGTGGTGACGAGCGCCTCCCCGCAGACGGGGCAGTCGGCGGGCGCGCGGTGCAGCGGGTGGTGTCCGGGGGCCGTCACGCGTCGGCCCTCTTGACCGTCGCCGAGCCCATGACGACATCGAGGTCGAGGCGTGCTGCTCCGTTGCCGAAGACGACCTCGTCAGGGCTGCCCCCGTCGTCCGGCCAGAGCACCCGCCCCAGCTGGGTGGACGAGCGAACGGTCACGGAAGCCCGCTTGGCCAGCGTCAGCGTCAGGGCTCCGGACTCGATCTTGACCCGCGACCGTCCGACGTTGATGGGGCCCTCGATGCTGCCCGAGCCGGCCTGGATGAGGGCGTCCGTGACGCGACGGGCACCCTTGATGTCGGCGCCGCCGGCGGTCACCCGGACACGCCCCAGGAACGGGACGGCCGTAACCGCGAGGCTGCCCGCGGTGAGCTCGACGTCCACCTCGATGGCCGGGTTGACGCGGACGGTCAGGCCGCGCGCGAAGGTGAGCCCGCGCAGGTCGTCGAGGCTCTTGGGCGGGTTGATGACACTGAAGCCCTCCAGCTTGGGTCCCACCTCACCCTCGGCCGAGATCTCGAGCGATTCGCCGTGGCGGCGCAGCACGTGCTCGCCCGTGACGGACGCCGTGGCCACGGACGGGTCACCGATGACGGTGACCCGCCGACCCACGGCGCGGATGGTCACGCGGTCGGTGCCCTTCACGCCGGTCGGGCCGGCCGGCTCGTCGAAGGTCTCGTGTCCGCCGGTGCCCTGCGCACCGGCTCGGGCAGCCTCGATGCGGCGAGCCGCCTCGGCGGCGTCGATGGTGCCGGCCGCGAGGTCGGCGAGGATTTGCGTGAGATCCGGGTCACTCATGTCACAAATGGTAAGTGCGGGTTGCCATTTGTGGGAGACCAAGTCTCCCCTGATGCGGCCCTGGGGTTCAGTTCGCGGTGTGGAGGCCTGATTGATGGCTTGGGTTCCCGTACGCCACGGCCCAAGCAAATCCCCCGCCCGAGGTACGCCGGATGGGGAAGGGTCCGCCGGTTCAAACCGTGGCAGCTGTTCCGACCCGGCGCGTCCGTCGGCGCGGATGCTCTCAACCGGCGCAGGTGTTCTCAACGCGCGCACACGTGCGCGGCAGGAGCGGGGTACTCCCCTCGAGCGGAGTCCTGAATCCCACCGTGGTCAATGTTGGGAACCCGCGGTCGGCCCGCCGGGTCGGAACCCACACGAAAGGGATGTCAGCCAGACTCGGCCGGAACCACGGGGTCAGGGGTCCGCAGCGCACGCACGAACGCCACACCGAACGCCAGCACCGGGATGGCGACCAGAGCGCCCAGGATCCCGGAGATGATGCCACCCGCCGTGATGCCGACCAGCACGGCCAGCGGGTGCAGGTCGACCGCCGAGCCCATCACGAGCGGCTGCAGGAAGGTGCTCTCGATCTGCATGACCGCGATCACGGCCGCCAGCATGATCACGGCGGACACCCAACCATGGGTGACCAGGGCCAACACGACGGCCACCGCACCGGCGATGGTGGCCCCCAGGATCGGGATGAACGACAGGAAGAACGTCAACGCGAACAGGGCCGCGACGAGGGGCACCTGCAACAGGAGCGCCGCCAGGGCCACGCCCACGGCGTCCACGAACGCGACGATGGCGGCGGAGCGCATGTAGGCGACCAAGGACGTCCAGCCCCGGCGGGCGGCGCGGTCGACGGGGGCCTTGTACGGCCGGGGCATCAGCACCTCGACGGCCCCGGAGAAGATGCGCCGGCCCTGGTAGGCGAAGAAGAAGGTCGCGACGAGCGCCGTGGCCAGCCCGGCGAAGAAGCCACCGAAGGCCGCGCCGACCGAGGCCGCCGCGCTCGCCAGGGCGGACGCCTGGCCCTGCAGCCACTCCGTCCCTTGGGCGATCCACTCACTGAGGCGAGCATCGTCGATGCCGAACGGCAACGTCCCCAGCCAGGCGACCAGGGCCTGGAATCCGTCGCGGGACTGCTCGAGCAGCGCCGGCCACTCGGAGGCGACCTGCTGTCCCACGAAGCCGAGGAGGCCCAGGACGACGAGCACGAGCAACAGCAGCGACACGATGGCGGCCAGGGCGGGGGGCCAGTTCCACCTCCTGAGCAGTGCGGTGAGGGGGTTCAGCATCGCGGTGAGCAAGATCGCGATCCCCAGGGGGACGGTGAGCTGGGAGAAGTGGGCGACCACCTGGTACAGCGCATAGACCGCCGCGCCGATGAACAGCAGCCGCCACGCGTACCCCGCCGCGACGGTCACGCCGCGCGGGATGTCGGGTTCGAGGGACGCCCTCGTCTCGGTGGGAGGCGCTGCGACGGGTACTTGGATGATGACCGGCTCGGCCGGACGGTCCTCGGTGCCGAGGAGACGGCGGAGGGCTGGGATGAGCGACACGGGGTTCTCCTTCCGGGGTCAGCGTACCGGCGGCCCCGGTCAGTGACAGGGAGGCTAGCCTGAGCCGGTGACCGCTCGTCCGCTGACCGAACTCATCGCCCCCGACTGGGCCGAGGCCCTGGCCCCCGTCGCCGATCAGGTGGCCACGATGGGCCGGTTCCTCCGGGAGGAGGTGGCAGCCGGACGGCCCTACCTCCCGGCCGGGGAGAACGTCCTGCGAGCGTTCACGCGTCCGCTCGCGGACGTCCGGGTCCTGATCGTGGGCCAGGATCCCTACCCCACCCCGGGTCATGCGGTCGGGCTCTCGTTCTCGGTGGCCCGGGACGTCCGACCGATCCCCCGGTCGCTGCAGAACATCTACGCCGAACTGGACGCCGACCTGGGCATCCCGCCGGCCGAACACGGCGACCTGGGCGCGTGGTTCGAGCACGGCGTCCTGCTGCTGAACCGCTGCCTGACCGTGCGGCCGGGCGCGCCGGCCTCCCACCGGGGCAAGGGGTGGGAGGTCGTGACGGACGCCGCCATCGACGCCCTGGTCGCACGCGGTGGCCCCCTGGTCGCGATCCTGTGGGGCAAGGACGCCCAAGGTCTCGCGCCCCGGCTGGGTCACGTGCCGGTCATCGCGTCCGCGCACCCGTCACCCATGGCGGCCCGGTACGGGTTCTTCGGCTCGCGTCCGTTCAGCCGCGCGAACGAGGCCCTCGTCGCGCAGGGCGCCGAGCCGGTGGACTGGCGCCTGCCGTGACGGCGACCGCCCCCGCCCTCACTCCAGCAGGCCGAGGACCAGGTCGACGGTCAGGGCGTCCAGATCGTCGATGACCGCGTGCGCGCGGGCGAGGACGTCGTCCGCAGGCGGGTGGAAGCGCGGCGGCACCGCGACCACCTTCATGCCCGCGGCGAGCGCCGACCTCAGGCCGTTGGTGGAGTCCTCGATGGCCACGGTGGCCGCCGGGTCGACACCCAGTTGCCGGCAGGCCGCGAGGAAGCCGTCCGGGTGGGGCTTGCCACGCGCGACCTCCTCGGTCGACACGACGACGGCGACCAGGTCACGGACGCGGAGCAACTCCAGACCCACCTCGATCAGGTCGCGCGGCGAACTGGACGCCACGGCCAAGGGAGCGATCTCCGCCATCCGGTGCACGGCGTCCGCTGCTCCGTGCAGGACCGGGATCCGGCCCGCGCGGTAGGCGTCCGCCATGGCATCGATGGTGCGGCGGGCGGCGTCCTCGGGTGTTCCGGACAGGCCGACCGTCTCGACCAGGTAGTTGGACCACTCGGGTGTGCTCATGCCCATCATCGCCTTGGTGGCGTCCTCGGGCCACGGCAACCCCTCGTCGGCGGCCAGGCGGCGACGGACGACGTCCCACTCCTCCTCGGAGTCGGTCAGGGTGCCGTCCATGTCGAAGACCACGGCTTGCAGGCGCGATTCCATGGCTCCATCCAAGCAGAGGAGGAGAGTCACAGGCCCTCGGCGGCCCGAACCCGAGCCCTCGGCGCCGCGGACCGGAGCCCTCGGCAGCCCGAACCCGAGCCCTCGGCGGCGCGGACCGGGCAATTCGGCGGAACGCGAGCGCATCCCCAGGTGCCCGGCGAGAATGAGGGAACCGCCGGACGCGGCTCGCGCGCGTCCGCACCAGCGCACAAAGGAGACCTCCACGTGAGCCAGCGTCCCGAAGCCGCCCAGGTGCTCGTCGACTTCGTGCCCACGCAGAAGTACTTCGTGGGCATCGACTCCGACGGCTGCGCCATGGACGCCATGGACATCAAGCACCTCGAGTGCTTCACCCCCGCCTACATCAAGGGCTGGGACCTCCAGCCGGTCTCCACGCTCGCCCGTTCGACGGCCCTGTTCGTCAACCTCGGCTCGATCACCCGGGGCCTCAACCGCTGGCTGGCCCTCAAGCAGGTGCTCGACCTCCTCCGCGATCGCGTCGAGGTCGCCGAGCGCGGCGTGACCATCCCCGACTACCCGGAGCTGACCGAGTTCATCAACGCGCCCGGCTATCCGCTGTCCGACAAGGGCATCGCCCGGTACTACGAGGACCACCCGTCCGAGACCATCGCGCGGGCGATCGCGTGGGGCAACGACGTGAACGCCCGGATCGCCGACATGGTGCACAACGCCGGCCCGTTCGTGGGCGTCCTCGAGTCGATGCAGGCGATGCAGGCTGCCGGCGTCGACCAGATGACCGTGTCGGCCACGCCCCTGCACGCGCTGGAGTACGAGTGGAACGCCCACGGGCTGGCCCAGTACATGCAGGTGATCGCCGGCCAGGAGATGGGCTCGAAGGCCGAGCACGTCCAGTACGCCGCCAAGGGCAAGTACGACGACGACAAGATCATGCTGATCGGCGACGCCCCCGGCGACCGGGACGCCGCCGACAAGGTGGGCTGCCTGTACTACCCGATCCTGCCGGGCGAGGAGAAGCGCTCCTGGCTGCGCTTCAAGGACGAGGCCCTGGGCAAGTTCCTCGACGGCACGTTCGCCGGCGAGTACCAGCAGGCGCTGATCGACGAGTTCAACGCCAAGCTGCCCGGCGAGGTCCCGTGGGAGACCATCTCGGGCAACCGGACCATCACGATGCCGAAGGTGAAGTGACATGCCCGTTCTCGTGGACCTCAAGGCCGCCCCCTACAACCTCGACGAGGACCAGATCCAGTGGGTCGAGGACACCCTCGTCTCCATGACGCTGGACGAGCAGGTCGGCCAACTGTTCACCAACCTGTTCTTCTTCGGCGAGGACAGCTTCTCCGGCAACCCCTACACCGCCGAGCAGATCATCGAGAAGTTCCACATCGGCATGGCCCGCTACCACGGCGGCGTGGCCGCCAAGGTGCAGGACCTCCTCAACCGCCTGCAGACGGCGTCGAAGATCCCGATGATCATCGCGGCCAACTGCGACTCCGGCGGCAACGGTGCCATGAACGACGGCACCTACATCGCCTCGGGCGCCCAGACCGAGGCGTCCGGATCGACCGAGGTCGCTCACAACGCGGGCTGGGTGTCCGGCCGCGAGATGAAGGCCATCGGCGTGAACATGAACTTCGACCCCTGCGTCGACATCCTGTTCAACTGGCGCAACACGATCGTCAACACCCGCGCGTACGGCACGAACGCCGATGACGTCATCAAGTACACGACGCCGTTCATCGAGGGCCAGCGCGAGTCGGGCATCCTCACCTGCATCAAGCACTGGCCCGGCGACGGCACCGAGGAGCGCGACCAGCACCTCGTCCTCGGCGTCAATGAGCTGTCGGTGGAGGACTGGGAGGCCAGCTTCGGCAAGGTCTACCGCCACCACATCGACAACACCCAGGTCGAGATGATCATGGCCGGGCACATCGCCCTGCCCGAATACTCCAAGAAGCTCGACCCGAGCCTGGAGGACAAGGACATCCTGCCCGCCACGCTCGCCCCCGAGCTCCTCAACGGTCTGCTCAAGACCGAGCTGGGCTTCAACGGGGCGATCATCACGGACGCCTCGCACATGCTCGGCATGACCTCCGCCATGCGCCGCGAGGACTACGTCCCCGCCGCGATCGCCGCGGGCTGCGACGTGTTCCTGTTCTTCAACAACCTCGAGGAGGACTTCGGGTTCATGAAGGCGGGCGTCGAGAAGGGCGTCATCACCAAGGAACGCCTCGACGACGCGAACCGCCGCCTGCTCGGCCTCAAGGCCAAGCTGCGCCTCCACGAGAAGCGCGAGGCGGGCACCCTCCTCACCAAGCCCGAGGACCTGGAGGTCGTCGGTTGCGAGGAGCACCTCCGCATGCGCGCCGAGGCGGCCGACCTGGGCATCACGCTGGTCAAGAACACCCTCGACCAGCTGCCGCTCAACCCGACCGACCACAAGCGGATCCGCCTGTACCACCTGACCGGCGAGGTGGGCGGCATCACCGGTGGTGGCGACCCGGCGATGCTGAACAAGTACCTCGAGGTCCTCACCGAGCGCGGCTACGAGGTGACCGTCAACGACGGCACCACCCGGGTGAAGGGCCCGACGCTGAAGTACCGCGAGGACGTGGACGCAGCGCTCGTCATCGCCGAGGTCATCGGCTACGGCGCGCAGAACAACTACCGCATCCAGTGGAAGACCGCCATGAGCAACGAGGTGCCCTGGTACGTCTGGGAAGTGCCGACCTTCATGGTCAGCCACAACTTCACCACCCACCTCCACGACGCGACGATGGTCAAGTGCTACGTGAACGCATACCACCCCAACGACGCGAACGTGGTGGCGACGATCGACAAGCTCGAGGGCAAGTCGGAGTTCAAGGGCAAGCCCAACGACCTCGTCTGGGCCGACAAGTGGCAGGCCAGGCTCTGACATGACCCACGATCGATGGCAACGGGACCGGTTCTGGCAACCCGGTCCCGTTGCCGGGGGTGCGTGAAATAGAATCATCGGACGGCCCGTCGTCGGGCCAGTAGGACAACGGAGGTTGGCTGCCTGCGCGACCCACTGCCTGGCGGGACCCCGAGAAGCACGACATTCCGGAAAGGCTCCCCTTGTGCTTGCACCCTTGATGGTCTCCACCACCGTCTGGACCGCGACGATCATCGGCATCGTCGCGCTCCTGGCCTTCGACTTCATCTTCCACGTCCGCAAGGCCCACATCCCCACCATCGGCGAAGCTGCGAAGTGGACCGCCATCTACGTGTCGTTCGCGGTCGCGTTCGGCATCTTCGTCTGGGTGAACTTCAGCCCGGACTGGGGCATCCAGTACTTCGCGGGCTACATCACCGAGTTGAGCCTGTCGGTGGACAACCTGTTCGTCTTCCTCATCATCATGGCGAGCTTCAGGGTGCCGCGACAGAACCAGCAGATGGTGCTGATGTTTGGCATCGTGGTCTCCCTGATCTTCCGCACCGGCTTCATCTTCCTCGGCGCCGCCCTGATCAACAGCTTCGCCTGGGTGTTCTACATCTTCGGTCTGATCCTGCTCATCACGGCGGGGAACCTGATCAAGCCCGAGCAGGACGAGGACGACGAGGAGTCCTCCGAGGCGAACAACTTCATCATCCGTCTCGCCAAGCGGTTCATGCACACCACCGACTACTACGACGGCGACAAGCTGTTCACGATCCACAACGGCAAGAAGGCCATGACGCCGCTCCTGCTGGTCATGATCGCCATCGGCGGCACCGACGTGATGTTCGCGCTCGACTCGATCCCCGCGATCTTCGGCCTCACGCAGGAGACCTACATCGTCTTCACCGCCGTCGCGTTCTCGCTGCTCGGCCTGCGCCAGTTGTACTTCCTCATCGACGGCCTGCTCGACCGCCTGATCTACCTCAAGTACGGGCTCGCGATCATCCTCGCGTTCATCGGCGTCAAGCTGATCCTGCACGCCCTGCACGAGAACACCCTGCCGTTCATCAACGGCGGCGAGCACGTCCCGGTGTTCGAGGTCTCGACCGAGCTCAGCCTCGGCGTCATCGTCGCCACGCTGATCGTGGTCATCTTCTTCTCGTTGGTGTCCCCCAAGGGCAAGGCGCTCACGACCATCAAGAACACCCGCCGCCACGCCAAGCAGTACCTGGACACCGGTTTCGAGGCCGACCCCGACCAGCGCGAGAAGAACTACCGCCTGCTGCTGAAGGAGGAGGCCGCGCTGCTGGCCATCCCCGAGAAGTACAAGGAGGAGATCTACCGCGAGCAGGAACTCCTCGACCTGCTGGACGAGGCGCACGCCACCCACGACCGGTACGTGGAGTCCAACCCCGAGCGGTTCACCACCCATGACCGCCTGCAGGGCCAGGCCAAGCTGCACACCGACACCTACCGGCGTGCGGCGGAGGAGCCCTCGCAGGAGGGCTGACCCTCCTCTCCCCACGCTGGGGAGCTCTCCCCACACCGGGGAGGCTGCGGGGGACGGCGTCCGGGGGTAGATTCACCTCGGGCGTGGCGATCCCACGTCCCCCGCACCACAGGAGGATCGATGAAGAACCTGCTGTTGGCCGCTTCGCGCCAGCACACCGTGCGCGACGTGGCCACCCGCCTCCCGTTCATCCGGCGAACCGTTGATCGCTTCGTCCCGGGCGAGGGGATCGACGACGCGATCCGCGCCGTCCGTGAGATCAGCGCGTCCGGACGCCTCGCCACGATCGACACCCTGGGCGAGGACACCACCACCCGGACCGAGGCCCGGACCGCGACCGAGGCCAACATCCGGCTCGTGCGCCGGTTGGCCGACGCCGGCCTCACGGAGGTGGCGGAGGTGTCCCTGAAGGCCAGCGCCCTGGGACAGTCGCTCCCCGACGGCGCCGACCTCGTCCTGGAGAACGCCGGGCGCATCGCCGCCGCAGCGGCCGAGGCGGGCACCACCGTCACGTTGGACGCCGAGGACCACACCAGCACCGACGCCACGCACGCGCTGGTGGACGCGCTGCGCGCCGAGTTCCCCTCGACCGGCGTCGTCCTGCAGGCGATGCTGTTCCGCACGCAGGCGGACGCCGCGCACTTCGCCGGCCCCGGTTCCCGCGTCCGCCTGTGCAAGGGCGCGTACGCCGAACCGTCCGACATCGCCCACCAGTCCGCCGCCGAGGTCCGCGCGGCGTGGACCCGCTCCCTCGGCGTCCTCATCGCCGGCGGTGCGTACCCCATGATCGCCACGCACGATCCGGCACTGATCACCGCTGCGCTGGGGCAACTGCTCGTCGCGGGTCGCTCCGTCGACAGCTACGAGTTCCAGATGCTGTACGGCGTCCGCCCCGAGGAGCAGGTCAGGATGGCGCGCGAGGGCCACCGGGTGCGGGTGTACGTGCCGTACGGCGCCGACTGGTACGGCTACTACATGCGCCGACTGGCCGAGAAGCCCGCCAACCTGGCCCTGCTGGGGAGGGCGTTGGTGTCCCGCCGTTGATGTCCCGGAGCTGACCCTGAATTCCGGTGCCGCTCCCTTGAACTGGGGACGGACCCTGCGGAAAGGTCGTCCTGTCGTCCGTGCACAGGGCACGGCACCGGGCAAGGAGGAACCATGGGTCTCTTCGACATGTTCCGCCGCGAGAAGGACATCACGCGGTCGGCGCTGGACGAGGCGAACGCCCCCACCGGCAACGATGACGCTGTCACCAACCTGATCAAGCAGTTGACCGGCGTCGGCATCGAGGGCGTCCCCGGCTTCCCGGGCGCACGCAAGGTCGCCGAGGACGCGCTCGCCAAGTCCAACGGTGATGTCGAGGCGGCCGTGGACGACGTCGTCCGCCGGCACCTGGTGGGCGGTGCGGCCGGTGGCTTCGTCACCTCCTTGGGCGGCTTCCTCACGATGGTGGTCGCGATCCCGGCCAACGTGTTCGAGTTCTACGTCCAGGCCACCCGCATGACCGCGGCCGTGGCGCACCTGCGCGGCTACGACATCAGCGACCCGACGGTTCGCACCGCGGTGCTCCTGACCTTGGTGGGTTCCGACTCGGCGGACATCCTGACCAAGGCGGGCGTCGGCGTCGGTACGTCAGCGGCGCTCAACACGTTCGGCCGGAGCCTGCCGAAGTCGGCCCTCATGGTGATCCAGAAGGCCGTGGGGTTCCGCATCCTGCGATCGGTCGGCGAGCGCCTGTTCGCCCGCGTGGGCAAGCTCGTCCCGGTCGCGGGTGGCGTGATCGGCGCCGGAATCGACCTGGTGATGATGAAGCGGATCGGGGACCAGGCGCGGGTCGAGTTCCCGCTCACCCTCTGACCCGGACGCCGCCGGCCAGCCCCAGCCGTCGCCTCAGCCGTCAGCCCCTGGCGCGCGCCAGGCCGGCTTCGAGGTCGGCGACCAGGTCGGCGGCGTCCTCGATGCCCACCGAGAGGCGCACCAGACCGGGACGCAGGCCGGCGGCCTCCTGGACCTCCGGCGGCATCGCCGCGTGGGTCATCGAACCCGGGTGGCAGACCAGGGACTCGACGCCGCCGAGGGACTCGGCCAGCGAGAAGTGCCCCAGGCCGTGCACGAAGGCGGCCACGGCGGCCTCTCCCCCGGTCAGCTCGAAGGACACGATCCCGCCGAACCCGGACATCTGCCGCGCGGCCAACGCGTGGCCGGGGTGGGCGGGCAGTCCCGGGTAGTGGACCTTGTCCACGCCGTCCCCGAGGCGGGCGACGAGGGCGTCCGCCACGATCGCCGCGTTGGCCTGGTGCGCCGCCATCCGGACGCCGAGGGTGCGCAGCCCCCGCATGGTCAGGTAGGAGTCGAAGGCCCCGCCGGTGACGCCGAGGCAATTCGACCACCAGCGCATCGTCTCGAAGAGCTCCGGTGTGGCGGCCGAGACGACACCGCCGATCACGTCCGAGTGCCCGTTGAGGTACTTCGTGGACGACTGGACCACGACGTCCGCCCCGAGGGTGATCGGTCGCTGGAGGATGGGCGAGCAGAACGTGTTGTCGACTGCCACCAGGGCGCCGACCCCGTGGGCCGCCTCGCCGAGGGCCACCAGGTCGGAGATGCCGAGCAGCGGGTTGGACGGGGTCTCCACCCACAGCAGGGCCGGCGCCGCGGCAGAGACGCGCGCCGGGGCGTCCGGGGCGGTGAGGTCGAGCAGCTGCAGGTCGAAACCGACGCGACGCGCCAGCGCGTCCAGCAGGCGCCACGTGCCGCCGTAGGCGTCGTGCGGCGCGACGACGACGTCGCCGGCCGAGACCAGCCCCAGCACGACGGTGGTGATCGCGCCCATCCCCGACGCCGTCACGACCGACCCGGCGGCGCCGTCCAGCTCGGCGAGCGCATCGGCCAGGAGCGAGCGCGTCGGGTTGCCCGAGCGTGAGTAGTCGAACGCCCGGGGCTCGCGCATGCCGGCGAAGCGGTAGGTGGTCGAGAGGTGGATCGGCGGGACCACGGCCCCCTCGGCCACATCGGTGTCGATCCCGGCCCTGACGGCAGCGGTGAGCAACGATCGCTCCACGGGGTTCCCTTCGGTCGACGTGGGCACGATCATACGTCCCGGACTCTGGCGGTTCGCGGGGCGTTCCGGGTAACGTCCGTCCATGAAGCTCGAAGACGTGATCCGCAGCAAGGGCACCTCTGTCGTGACGATCTCGCAGACCGCCTCGGTGGCCGAGCTCGTCTCCCTGATGGCCGACAACAACATCGGCGCCGTCGTCGTGTCCGGCGACGGTCACCACATCGACGGCATCATCAGCGAGCGCGACGTCGTGCGTGGGCTCGCCACCAACGGTGCCGGCCTCCTGGACATGACCGTGGCCGACCTGATGACCGGCGAGGTGGTCGTCGGCCACCTCTCCGACGGCATCGAGGACACCGCCCACACCATGACCCACAAGCGTGTCCGGCACATCCCGATCGAGGTGAACGGCGAACTGGCCGCGATCGTCTCCATCGGCGACGTGGTGAAGTACCGCATCGACCAGCTGACCGACGAGCGCAACCACCTCGTCGACTACCTGCACAAGTGACCCCGGACGCCGGAGGGCTGGCCCGAGCGCTCGTGCGGGTGGAGGGCCACGTCCAGGGCGTCGGTTTCCGCTGGTGGGTGTCGCGCCAGGCCGGACGGCTCGGGCTGTCCGGCCACGCCGCCAACCTGATGAACGGCTCGGTCGAGGTCGAGGTGCAGGGCCTTCCCGCGGACGTCGACGCCTTGGTCGACCTCCTGATCGCCCCCAGGGCACCCGGCCGGCCCGGCCGCGTGACGGGCCACCTGGTCGACCGCCGCTCCCCTGACCCCTCCATCACGGGCTTCGACACGCGCTGACCCCGGGGGAACCCCTGCGGATGGCGTCCACCGGACGACGTCTCACAGCTGGCACACAGCTGACTCATGGCGAGCCGCCACGTGCACCTGCCACAGTGGGGGCATGACCGAACGCCAGCAGCTCACCCGGGCGGACGGGACGCCCATTCGCGTGCTCACCGTCGACGACGAGCCGGCCATCACCGAGTTGCTGGGCATGGCGCTGCGCTACGAGGGCTGGGAGGTGACCACCGCCAACTCGGGCCTGTCGGCCGTGCAGGCGGCCCGCGAGACGCGACCGGACGTCCTCGTCCTCGACATGATGCTCCCCGACTTCGACGGGCTGGAGGTCATGCGCCGGATCCGCGCCGAGCAGCCCGACGTGCCGGTCATCTTCCTGACCGCGCGTGATGCCGTGGACGACCGGATCAACGGACTGACCGCGGGCGGGGACGACTACGTCACCAAGCCGTTCTCCCTGGAGGAACTGGTCGCCCGCCTGCGCGGCCTGCTGCGCCGTTCGGGAGCGACCCTCGTCAAGCCCGGGTCGCAACTGGTGGTCGGCGACCTGTCACTCGACGAGGACTCCCACGAGGTGACCCGCGCCGGGGAGGAGATCCAGTTGACCGCCACGGAGTTCGAGCTGTTGCGCTACCTGATGCGCAACCCGCGACGCGTGCTCAGCAAGGCGCAGATCCTCGATCGTGTCTGGAGCTACGACTTCGGCGGACAGGCCAACGTCGTCGAGCTGTACATCTCGTACCTGCGCAAGAAGATCGACGCTGGGCGTGAGCCGATGATCCACACGTTGCGGGGCGCCGGCTACGTCCTGAAGCCGGCCGGCTGATGACGTCGCCGGAGCACCCGTCCCCGCTCGGCGCTGGCACGCTGAGCCGGCAGCTCATCCTGGCCACGACCGCGCTCGTCGCGGTGATCGCCATCCTGCTGTCGGGGCTCACCGCGCTGTCGATGCACCGGATCCTCGAGGGCCAGATCGACGCGCAGATCGTCGACTCGGCCGGCCGGTTCCGTGGCGACTTCACAGAACGAGGGCGTACCTTCGGCCAGCCCGGGGGGCCCGGCCAGCAGCAGGGCCTGCTGTACTACGTCCAAGGTGTCGACGGGATCGTGCAGGAGGGCCGCGACCGGGAGCGCCTCTCGGACGCGGTGCGCGCCCAGCTGGACGGGCTGGTCCCTTCCGACAGGCTGGTCACCCTCGACCTGGCCGACGGCCTCGGTGAGTACCGTCTCTACGCGACCAGCATCATCGGCGTGGCCAACGGCGTGCCCGGCACCTACGTGCTCGTCACCGGCCAGTCGACGTCCTTCGTGAGGACGACGATGGCGTCGCTGCTGGTCGCCGCGACCGTGCTGACGCTGATGGTGATCGTGATCGCCTTCCTGGCGGCCCGCACCCTGGTCGAGCGCAGCCTCCGCCCGCTCGCGCGCCTGCGCGCCACCGCCATCCAGGTCTCCAGCCTGCCCCTGCACTCCGGCGAGGTGAGGGTCCCCGTGCGGGTGCCGGACGCCGGCGTGGACCCCCGCAGCGAGGTCGGCCAGGTCGGACTCGCGTTCAACCACATGCTCGACAACGTCGAGGGGGCACTGGCCGCGCGTCAGAGGTCCGAGACGAAGGTCCGCCACTTCGTCGCGGACGCCAGCCACGAACTCCGAAACCCCCTGACGTCCATCCGCGGCTACGCCGAACTCACCCGACGGGAGCGTGACGCCGTCCCCGAGACCACGGCCCACGCCCTGACCCGCATCGAGTCGGAGTCTGAGCGCATGTCGCGGCTCGTCGAGGACCTGCTGCTGCTGGCCCGTCTCGACTCCGGCCCCGAGTTGGCTGTCCTGCCCACCTCCCTCAACCGGGTCGTCGCCGACGCCGTGTCGGACGCCCGGGCCGCGGGCCCGGACCACGTGTGGACGCTGTCGGTGCCGGACGACGACGTCGTCGCCCTGGGCGACCGGCACCGCCTCACGCAGGTCGTGGCGAACCTGCTCGCCAACGCGCGAACCCACACAGCGCCCGGCACGCGGGTCCACGCATCGGTCGCCACCGACGGGCCGGACGCGGTGATCACGGTGACCGACGACGGGCCCGGAATCCCGCCGGAGCTCCAGGAGCGGGTGTTCGAACGCTTCACCCGGGCGGACTCCAGCCGCGTCCGATCCGGAGCGGGAGGCCAGTCGACCGGGCTGGGCCTGGCAATCGTCGCCGCCGTCGTCGCGGCGCACGGTGGGCGTGTGGGCCTGAGGTCACAGCCGGGCTGGACGGAATTCACCGTCCGGATCCCCCTCGCTGCTGGGGCCTGACCCCCGCGCGGACGGACACCGGTCCACAAGGGGGTGGGTTCCCCGGGTAGCCTCTGGCGGGTGATCATCACCTTCACGGCGAACCCCAGCCTTGATCGGAGTGCGCCCCTGGCCGGCGAGCTGCGCACCGGCCAGGTCAACCGGCTCGGACAGGTCTACCGACTCGCGGCGGGCAAGGGGGTCAACGTCAGCACTGCGGTCTGGGCCGCGGGTCACCCCACCCTGGCGATCGTCCCGGTCGACAGCAACGACCCGCTGGCCGAGGCGTTGCGGGACCGCGGCCTCCCCACCCGGATGGTCCCCGTCGGCCGCCGGGCCCGGACGAACCTGTCCATCACACACCCCGACGGCACGGCGACCCGCTTCCACGAGCCCGGCGAACCGCTGACCCCCGAGAACCAGACCGCGCTCATGTCGGCGCTGCTGGCCAGCGTGCCGGGCGCCTCGTGGCTGGCGCTGTGCGGCAGCCTCCCACCCGGATCCCCCGTGGACTGGTACGTCAAGCTCGGGGCGCTGGCCCGCTCCGTCGGGGTCAAGGTGGCCGTCGACGCGAACGGTCCGGGCCTGAGCGCGGTCGTCGCCGACAACGGCTCCACCCCGCCCGACCTCATCTCACCCAACGCAACGGAGTTGCAGCAGGTCACGGGTCGCCGGGTCCGCCTCGGGCTCGACCACGACGACCTCGAGCCTGCCATCGAGGCGACCCTGGACCTGCGGCGTCGCGGCATCCCCTGCGTGCTGTCCACGCTCGGCGAGCACGGCGCACTCCTGTCGTGCGAGGACGGCCTCTGGCACGCCGAGCCCGAGCCCGTCCAGACCGTGTCGATCGTGGGTGCCGGCGACGCCGCCCTCGCCGGGATGCTGCTGGCCGACGCCCAAGGGCTCGACCGGGCCCAGAGCGTGAAGCGGGCCGTGGCCTACGGCACCGCCGCGGTCCTCATGCCGGGCGCCGAGGTGCCCACCCCCGCGGGGGCGGACGCCGTCGCCGTGTCGGTGCGCCGACTGGCCTGAGCGGCCGGAGGACTACCAGCGCAGCACCCGGAGGGCCTTCAGGGCGGGCGTGACCAGTGACACGAAGCGTTCGTCGGAGACCAGGTCCCCGGCGTTCAGGTGCAACCAGCGCTGGGTGGCCACGGTCTGCTCCTCGGTGAACCGCAGCAGTCCCTCCGGGCCCTGCCGGCGTCCCATCCCGGAGTCACGGAACCCGCCCATCGGCGCCGCCAGTGAGGAGAACGTGGCGGCGTACGCCTCGTTGACGTTCACCGAGCCGCACCTGAGCCGGGACGCCAGGGCGCGGGCCCGCCGGACGTCCCGGCTCCACACGGAGGCGTTCAACCCGTAGGCCGAATCGTTGGCCAGGGCCACGGCCTCCTGCTCGGTGGCGAAGGGGTACAGGGCCACCACCGGCCCGAAGGTCTCGGACCGGTGGCACTCCATGGACTCCGTCACCCCTTCGAGGAGGGTGGGTTCGTAGCACCAGGGCGCGAGGTCGGGGCGGGGACGCCCGCCGACGAGCACGGTGGCTCCCTTGGCCCGGGCGTCCTCGACGTGCGCGGAGACCTTCTCCACCTGGGCGGCGCTGCTGAGGGTGCCCATCTGGCCGCTCCACTCGAGGCCAGGGCGCAGGTCCAGGGCTCCTACGGCGCTCACCAGCTTGTCGCGGAACGCCTCGTACACCTCCTGCGCGACGTAGAGGCGCTCGAAACTCACGCACATCTGCCCGGCGCTGCCGAAGCAGCCCCGGACGGCGCCCCGGACGGCATCGTCCAGGTCTGCGTCGGCGAGGACCAGGAAGGCGTTCTTCCCGCCCAGTTCGAGCGAGGCGCCGACCAACCGCTCGCCGGCCCGCGCGCCGATCCTGCGCCCGGTGGCGGTCGATCCGGTGAAGCAGATGTGGTCCCCGCGCTCGACCAGCGCCTCCCCCACCATGTCGCCGGGCCCCGCCACCACCTGCCACACGTCGTCGCCGACACCGGCGCGGCGCAACAGGTCCACGCCCGCGAGCGCGGTCAGGACGGCCTGGCTGTCGGGCTTGGCGACGACGGTGTTGCCCGCAGCCAGGGCGGCCACGCCGTCGCACATGGCCATGGTGATCGGGAAGTTCCACGGGGAGATGACCGACACGACCCCCACCGGGGGGTGGTGCACGTCGACGCGTGTCACCAGGGGGAAGACCCCCCGGCGACGCTCCGTGCGCAGCAGGCCGGCGGCATGCCGCCCGTAGTAGCGGGCCGTCAGCGCGAGGTGGTGGATCTCCTCCGTGGCGTCCCGGCGCGCCTTGCCGGACTCCACGACGATCAGGTCGGCGAGTTCGGCCTGGTGGTCCAGCAGCAGGTCGTGGAACCGCAGCAGGCGGCGTCCACGTTCGGACGCCCCCAGCGCGGCCCACGCCGGCTGGGCGGCGCGGGCGCGAGCGAAGGCGGCGTCCACATCGGCGATCGTCGACTGGGGGACGGACGCGAGGGGGCTCCCATCGAGCGGGGAGACGGTGTCATGGGTGGCGTCCGGGGTGGCGCTCAGCAGCGCGAGGAGGCGCTGCACGGTGGCGGTGGTCACCAGGCGGGTGGGGTCCGTGTGGGTCGCTGGCATGCAGACAGCCTATTCTCGCTCGTGGAGGGCCCGGGGTGGCCCGGGGAGGAACACGAGCACGTGGCCGAGAAGCTGAAGCGCGCGACCCAGATCATGGCCCTGCTGGCCCGACACGCCCGTCCGGGGCTGTTGGCAGGCCCGGCGGACGACCTCGTCCCGGTGGAGGCCCAGACCTCCGATTCGGGGTCGGGAGGCGACCGGCTGGCGTCCGACCTCGAGGCCATGGGGCCGACGTTCATCAAGTTCGGACAGCTCTTGTCGACCCGCTACGACCTGCTGCCGCCCGAGTACACCGACGCCCTCGCGCGGCTCCAGGACAGCGTGGACCCGGTCCCGGCGGAGCAGATCCGGGAGCAGATCGAGGCCGAGCTCGGCCTGCGCGTGCGCGACCTGTTCACCGAGTTCGACGATGAACCGCTCGGGTCTGCCTCGCTCGGGCAGGTGCACCGGGCCCGGACCGTCACGGGCCACGACGTGGTGGTGAAGGTGCTCCGGCCGGACGTGCGCGAGATCGTGCGCGACGACATGCACCTGCTGGAGAAGGTCGCCTCGCTGGTCGACGCGAAGACCCCGGCCGGACCGCGCCTCGGGACCGCGGCCCTGCTCGCCCAGTTCCGCCGCTCGCTCGCCGACGAACTGGACTACCGCAAGGAGCTGGCCAACCTGCAGCGCTTCCGTGCCCTGGCCGAGGGCGAGGACGACCTCGTCGTCCCCGAGCCGCTCCCCCGGTTCAGCACCGCGAAGGTGCTGACCATGGAGTACCTCCTCGGCCGCAAGGTCACCGACGTGGGCCCGCTCGGCATGCTCGACGTGGACGGTCCGGCCCTGGCCGAGTCGCTGTTCCGGTTCATGTTGCGCACGCTCCTGAACGAGGGCCTGCTGCACGCCGACCCCCACCCGGGCAACCTCCTCATCACCCCCGAGGGACGCCTCGCCATCATCGACCTCGGCATGGTCGCCCGCGTCCCCCGCCGCGTGCAGTCGCAGCTGGTCAAGCTCCTGCTCGCCATCGGCGAGGGAGACGGCGAGCAGGTCGCCACCATCCTGGCCTCGATGGGACACCCGCTCCCCGACCACGACCCGGCGGCGTTCCGTGACGAGGTGTCCCACCTGGTGTCCTCGACGCTGACGCTGGGCTCGGAACTGCAGGCCGGTTCCGTGCTGGTCGAGCTGGCCCGGTTGTCCGGGACCCATGGGCTGCGTCCGCCCGCCGAGATGTCGCTGGTCGGCAAGGCCCTGCTGAACCTCGACCAGGCGGTCATGCACCTGGATCCGACCTTCTCCCCCGGCGAGGCGATCAAGCAGAACGTGCTCACCCTGGTGGGTGCCGGACTGTCGGTCTCCCCCGGCACCGCCATCGCGGGGGCGCTCGAGGCCAAGGAGTTCGCGGAGAACCTGCCGCGCCGCGCCAACCGGGTGCTGGACGCGCTGGCGGACGGCGAGTTGGGCCTGCGGGTGGACGCCTTCGACGAGGACCGGCTCCTCGCGGTCGCGCAGCGGCTCGCGAACCGGGTCACGATGGGGATCGTCCTGGCCGCCATCACCGTGGCGGCCGCCCTGATGATGCGCACCGAGGGCGGCCCGCGCCTGTTCGGCTACCCAGCGCTGGCGATGGTGTTCTTCCTGGTCGCCGCGCTCAGCGGCCTGGGGTTGGTGCTCGGCATCTGGCTCACGGACCGCCGGACGCGCAAGCGCGCCGAGGCGCACGAACGCAACCGCGCGCACGGACGGAGCGACCTCGCCGGCTGATGTGACAAACGTCACGGGGAACCGGTGACGCCCCGCACTGGGAAGGGAGCCGTCCCGGGCCGAGGGTGGAGGCATGACCACGACAGCCACCCACCCCGGATCCTCCACCTCCCCTGGAGCCTCCTTCGCGCCGGCCGCGTTCGCCACGTCCGTCACCCCAGACCGGGCCCCTGACGAGGCCATCGTCCTGGCCGGCGTCCACCGCCGCTACACCACGGCATTCCGCGTCCACCCCCTGACCGGACGCCGCGTCCCGAGCGCCACGTTCGAGGCGGTCCGCGGCGTCGACCTGGCCGTCCGCCGCGGCGAGTTGTTCGCGCTGCTCGGCACGAACGGCGCGGGCAAGACCTCCACCGTCGAACTCGTCGAGGGGCTTGCCAAGCCGTCGGCCGGCAAGATCGAGGTCCTGGGCCACGACCCGTTCCGCGAGCGTGACAGGGTCCGTCATCGGACGGCCGTCGTCCTGCAGGACTCCGGCTTCCCCTCGTCGCTGACCGTCATCGAGATGGCCCGGCTCTGGCACGGCACCCTGTCCCGACCGCTTCCCGCCGACGACGTCCTCGCGGCCGTGGACCTGGCCCGGCGCGCCGACCTCGAGATCGCCAAGCTTTCAGGCGGCGAGCGCCGCCGTCTCGACGTGGCGCTCGCGCTCATGGCCGACCCTGAAGTCCTCATCCTGGATGAGCCCACCACAGGCCTGGACCCCGAGAGCCGACGGGCCATCTGGACCCTGGTGGGCGCCCTCGTGGACCGGGGCACCGCCGTCCTGCTCACCACCCACTACCTGGAGGAGGCCGAGCAACTCGCCGACCGCATGGCGATCATGCACGACGGTCTGGTCGCACGTGAGGGGACGCTGGGCGAGATCGTCGCCGATGCCCCCGCCCGCATCTCCTTCGCGCCGCCGTCCTCATTGTCACTCACCGACCTGGACGCGCCCGGCGCCCTGGTCACCGTGGGCGACGAGGTGCTGATCGAGACGCCGACCCTGCAACAGACACTCGCCCGCGTGCTCGCCTGGGCCGGCGGCGTCCCCCTGGGCTCGCTCAAGGCGCGCGCCGCCTCCCTGGAGCAGGTCTTCCTCTCCATCGCCGACCAGCCGACCACAACCACTCCGGAGAACTGACATGACCGCCACCACCCTCGTCACCCGTCCGGACGCCGCGGCGTCCGCCCCCACACGCGGGAACGCCCGGCGCCGCTTCGGCGCCCTCGTGGCCGCCGAGACGCGCATCCTCACCCGCAACAGGACCGCCCTGTTCACGGCGACGGCGCTCCCGATCCTGATGGGGCTCATGTTCACCGGACTGGCCCTGGACCGGACCGCCATGGGGGTGGCCCTCACGACCGTGCTCGCCTCCAGCTCGCTGATGTTCGTCGTGTACTACACGATGGTCACCTCGCTGGTGGCACGCCGGGAGCAGCTCGTCCTCAAGCGGCTGCTGGCCGGAGAACCCACCCCCCTGGAGATCCTGCTGGCGCCGGCGGTGCCGCTGTGGGTGCTGTTCGCGCTCCAGTCGCTGGTCGGTGTCGCGGGAGCCGTGGCACTGGGCACACCCGTGGCCCACCCGTGGGCGCTGGTGCTGGCCCTGGTGGGCGGCGCCACCGCCTGGACCGGCATCGCGATCGCGAGCGCGACGCTCACCCGCACCGTCGAGTCGGCACAACTGTCGACGATGCCCCTGATCCTGGTGTCGATGCTGCTGTCGGGGACCTCGCTGCCCTTGGGCATCTTCCCCGCCGTCGTACAGCGGATCGCCCACTGGCTGCCCATGACGCCGGTCGTCGACCTGATCACCCTCGCCTACACCGGGGCGGGCATCGACGGCACCGTCCTGACCGGCCCCGGTGAGCTGGCGGTCGCCACCCTCGGCATGCTCCTCCCCCTGGCCGGGTGGACCGCCCTCGGTCACCACGGCGTCCGCACGTTCCGCTGGGACGCCCGCGGATGAGCCGCGGGAGCCATCGCTACGCTGGCGCCGAAGGAGGGCCGATGACCGACACCCTGCTGGGGCTGCAGCGCAACGAGCGGTACGTGTACTGGTCGATCCACTGGGGCTTCCCGGTGCTGCCGATGATCGGGGTCCTCGTGCTCGTGGGAGAGGCGGCCCTCCACCTGGCCCTGCCCTGGGTGGTCCTGGCCACCATCGCCGGCTGGGCCGGGTTGACCGTGACCCACACGTGGCTCCGGCGCGACGGCCAAGTGGGGCCCAGCGGTTGGGACCGCCTGGCGCTGGCCCGGGACGTCCGGCCCGCCCGCCGGGTGTGGGTCCTCGCCACGCTGGGCACCGTCGCGTTGATCCCCTGGATCGCGCCGGACGACTTCGTCCTCGCCCTGCTCATCGTCGTCATGACGGTGGGCATCCTCACCCAACCCCTCCTGGCCGGCCGCCCCCTGCGCGTGGCGCGTGCCGCGACCGGAGCGGTCATCCTCGCCCTGCTCGCGCTCGTCCTGCCGGGCCCCCTCGCGCTGGAGACCCGCTTCCAGACGGGCGTCATGGCCGTGTTCCTGGCCCCGCTCCTGCTCAGCTACGCGGTCATGTTCCTCAACACCCTGGACACGAGCCGCCACCTCGACCGCATGCGTCACGACCAGGCCCGACTGGCGGTCACCGAGGAACGGCTCCGCTTCTCCCGCGACCTGCACGACGTGTTCGGGCGCACCCTGTCCGCGGTGGCCCTGAAGGCCGAGCTGGCGGCGGCCCAGGCCGAGCGTGGGCGTCCGGAGGCGGCCTCGACGATGCGCGAGGTGCAGTCCATCGCGGTGGCCGCGCAGGAGGAGATCCGCGCGGTCGTGCGCGGCTACCGGGAAACCGACCTGGCCGCCGAGGTCGCCGGGGCCCGCGCCCTCCTGGAGGCCGCGGGCACCACGGTCACCACCGTCGTGGAGGGCTCGGACGTCCTGCCCGGGCCCGTCGCCCGCGCGTTCGCGTGGGTCGTCCGGGAAGGTGCCACCAACATCCTCCGCCACTCGGACGCCACCGCGGCCCGTATCAGCGTCAGTGCGGACGCCACCGGCGCGGAACTGAGGGTACGGAACGACCGTCCCTCACCCGCGGGTGGGGCCGGCTCGGGGTTGCTGGGCCTGAGGGAGCGCCTCGCCGAGGTGGGCGGCACCGTGGAGACCGAACACACGGACACGGACTTCACCCTGACCGCCCACGTGGCACCCGACGCGCTGGATCGCCTCGCCCGCGCCCAGCACCAGGAGGAGCGCGCATGATCCGCATCATCGTCGCCGAAGACGAACACCTCATCCGGGAGGCACTCGTCTCCCTCCTCAGCCTGGAGGACGACCTCGAGGTCGTCGCTCAGGCCGCCTCGGGTGACGAGGCGCTGGCGATGGCGCGCAAGCATGCACCCGACGTGGCGGTCCTCGACCTCCAGATGCCCGGGCCGTCCGGCATCGAGGTGGCCAGAACGCTGGCGTCCGAATCGCCGGGGTGCGGGTGCGTGGTCGTGACGTCCCACGGGCTGCCCGGCCACCTCAAGCAGGCCCTCGGCGTGGGCGTCCGGGGGTTCGTGCCGAAAACCATCTCGGGGGCCGGCCTGGCCGCGGTGATCCGGACGGTCCACGCGGGCGGGCGCCACGTCGACCCCGCCTTGGCCGCGGACGCCATCGCCGCCGGCGACTCACCCCTGACCGCGCGCGAGGCCGACGTCCTGCTGGCCGCGGGCGACGGCGCCCCCGTTGAGGACATCGCCGGACGGGTGTCCCTGTCGCCGGGGACCGTCCGCAACTACCTCAGCTCGGCGCAGACGAAGCTGGGTGCCGCGACCCGGCACGAGGCCGTCCGGTTGGCCCGGGCTCGGGGGTGGATCTGACCGGGGCCCGCGCCGCTCGGCGGCGTGGGGGGTGGAGCTACGCTGGCCACACCAGACCTCGAAGGAGAACCATGGCCCTCAGCCGTGACGAGCTCGCCCGTCTCGTCGACCACACCCTGCTCGCCCCGACCGCCACGCAGGCGGACGTCGAGGCCCTGGCCGACGAGGCCGCCGAGCTGGAGACCTACTCCATCTGCGTGTCCCCCTCGATGCTGCCGCTGCCGTTCTCGTCCCGGGTCAAGGTGGCCACGGTGGTCGGCTTCCCGTCGGGCAAGCACACCCCGCGGGCCAAGGCATTCGAGGCGGCCGAAGCCGTCCGCAACGGCGCTGACGAGGTCGACATGGTGATCGACATCGGCGCGCTGAAGTCCGGCGACGCGACCCACACCGAGGACGAGATCCGCGCCGTCCGCGACGCGGTCCCGGCTCCCGGGGTCCTGAAGGTGATCATCGAGTCCGCGACGCTCACCGATGACGAGGTCGTCGCGGCCTGCAAGGCAGCCGAGGCCGCTGGGGCCGACTTCGTGAAGACGTCCACGGGCTTCCACCCGGCCGGTGGGGCGTCCGTCCACGCCGTCGCTTTGATGGCCCAGACGGTCGGTGGACGCCTCGGCGTGAAGGCCTCCGGGGGCATCCGCGACTGGGACACCGCCCAGGCCATGGTCGCCGCAGGCGCGACACGTTTGGGCCTCTCCGGTACCCGGGCCGTGCTGGACGGGGGCACGTCGGAGGGTTACTGAGTCCGCTCGACCCACCCGGCCGGTCTCCCCGCGGAGGCCGGCCGTGTCGCGTCCCTCGGTTTCCGCCGAAGACGCACGGCCGGCGTCCGCCCACAGCCAGGGCTGCACGGAGCGCACGGTTGTGCACAGCCCACGGAATCGAGGGACCGGAAACGGGGTGAACCGCCCACTGTCCCGGCATGGACGATCGACTCATGCCCCTGTTCGCCGCCGGCCCTGTCGCCCTTGCCGACCACCGCCACCTACGCCATCAACTCGACTACGCCGTGAAGCTCGGGCAGGTGACAGTGCCGTTCCGGGGCCTCTACCTCGCCTCGGACGCACCGTTCACCCACCGGCTGCAGGCCCTCCGATTGGCGGATCCCGCCGCCATCGCCACCGGCACCACCGCGGCCCACCTGCACGGCTGGTGCACCCCACCGGACGTCGTGAGTGCGGCCTCGTCGCTGACCGCACGCCCCGGCTACACCCTGGCGCGACGACGCATCCCGCCGCAGCTGGTCGCACGCACCGGAGGGCGGCGGACTTCTCGCGCGCTGACGGCCCTCGACCTGGCCCGCGAGGTGGGGGCGTCCGCGATCGATGATGCGCTGCGCCACCGGGTGAAGCTCGCGGAGCTCGAGCAGGCACTGCGGCTGACACCCCAGGTCGCTGGCAACAAGGAACTGCGCCAACTCCTCGACGACTCGCGCGACGAACCGTGGTCGCCGGCCGAGCGGGGCGCCCACAGGGCCTTGCGCGCAGGCGGGGTCCGAGGCTGGGTCACCAACCACAAGGTCGCCGTGGGTGAGGACAGCTGGTACGCGATCGACATCGCCTTCAAGGCCATCAAGCTGGGGTTCGAGATCGACGGGCGCGAGTACCACGGCGAGTACGACGCCTTCGTGCGCGACCGCCTGCGTGACCTCGCCCTCGCCCGTGGTGACTGGCAGGTCATCCGGGTCCCCGCGCAGTGGGCGCTCGACCACCCCGTCCCGTTCGTCGAGGCAGTCCACGAGATCGTGCAGCTCCGCACGGCACTGTTCCGCTGATTCCGTGGAACCCGCACGACCGGGCCGGTTCCGTAGCCACGGCTGTGGTCGGCGTCCGGTCGTGGGTCCCCGGCGGAATGGCACGAGGTCTGGACGCACGAGGGCCCGGACGCCACTGGCGTCCGGGCCCTCGTGTCAGGGACCCTTCGAGAGCCTCGGGGACCGTTCGAGGGACCTCAGCCGTGCTGCAGCGCCGCCCGGGCCGCTGCGAGGCGCGCGATCGGCACGCGGAACGGCGAGCAGGACACGTAGTTGAGCCCCGCGCGGTGGAAGAAGTCGATCGAGTCCGGATCGCCGCCGTGCTCGCCGCAGACACCGGTCTTGAGGTCAGGCTTGGTGGAACGACCCTTGTCGACGCCCATTTGCACCAGCTGGCCGACGCCCTCCTGGTCGAGGGACTCGAACGGGTTCCGTGCGATGACCTCGTCGTCGACGTAGTGACCCAGGAAGCCACCCTCGGCGTCGTCACGCGAGATGCCGAGACCCGTCTGGGTCAGGTCGTTGGTGCCGAACGAGAAGAAGTCGGCGTGCTTGGCGATCTCGTTCGCGGTGAGCGCCGCGCGCGGGATCTCGATCATCGTCCCGACCGTGTAGTCGAGGCGCTTGCCGGCCTTCTCGAACTCGTCCTCGACGGCCTTCACGACGATGTCGCGCTGCACCTCGAGCTCCTTCGAGATCGCGACCAGCGGGATCATGATCTCCACGCCGACGGTCTCGCCCTCGCGCTCCAGAACCGCCAGCGCGGCCCTGATGATCGCGCGAGCCTGCATGTCGGGGATCGACGGGTACAGCATCGCCAGGCGGCAGCCACGGGTGCCGAGCATCGGGTTCTGCTCGTGCAGGCGCTTGACCTGGGCCAGCGTCTCGCGCTCGCGGGTGAGGTCCTCGTCCGAGCCGCCGGTCAGCTCCAGGCGCTGCACCAGCAGCGACTGCTCGACGAGGTTCGGCAGGAACTCGTGCAGCGGCGGGTCGAGCAGGCGGACGGTGACGGGCAGGCCCTTCATCGCGGTGAAGATGCCCTCGAAGTCGGCCTGCTGCATCGGCAGGATCTCGGCCAGGGCGGCCGCGCGCTGCTCCTCGTTCTCGGCGAGGATCATCTTGCGGACGGCGGGCAGGCGGTCGGCTGCCATGAACATGTGCTCCGTGCGCGCCAGGCCGATGCCCTCGGCGCCCAGCTCGCGGGCCTTCGAGGCGTCGGTGAAGTTCTCCGCATTGGCGCGGACGCCGAGGCGACGGGCGGCGTCCGCCCACTCGCCCACCTTCTGGAAGTTCTCGTCCAGCTTCGGCGGAACCAGCGTCAGCGCCCCCTCGAACACCTCACCGGTGGAGCCGTTCAGCGTCAGGGTGTCGCCCTTGCCGTACGCCTTGCCGTTGATGGTGACCGTCTCGCCCTTGACGTCGATCTTGATACCCGGCGCGCCGGCGACGCACGTGATGCCCATGCCGCGCGCGACGACGGCCGCGTGGGAGGTCATGCCACCGTGGGCGGTCAGGACGCCCTGGGACACCATGACGCCGTGGATGTCGTCCGGGGTGGTCTCGTAGCGGACGAGGACGACCTTCTCGCCGGCCTTGCCACGCTCGGCGGCGTCGTCCGCGGAGAACGACAGCATGCCCACGGCCGCACCCGGGGAGGCGGGCAGGCCCTTGACGATGGCGGTGGCCGTCTCGTGCGGATCGATCCCGTCGTGGAGCAGGGCGTCCAGGTCGGACGGGTTGAGGCGCAGGAGCGCGTCCTCCTTGGTGATGAGGCCCTCCTCGACCATGTCGACGGCGGTCTTCACCGCAGCCGCGGCGGTGCGCTTGCCGTTGCGGGTCTGCAGCATGTAGAGCTTGCGATCCTCGACGGTGAACTCCATGTCCTGCATGTCCTTGTAGTGGAGCTCGAGCTTCTCCATCGTGGCCAGCAGCTCGTGGAACGCCTCGGGCAGGACCTCCTCCATCTCCGCCAGGTCACGCGGGGTCCGGATGCCGGCGACGACGTCCTCGCCCTGGGCGTTGGTCAGGAACTCGCCGTAGAGCTCCTTGTCGCCGGTGGACGGGTTGCGGGAGAAGCAGACGCCGGTCGCCGACGTCTCACCACGGTTGCCGAACACCATCTGCTGGACGTTGACGGCGGTGCCGAGGTCGCGGGAGATGTGGTTGGCGCGGCGGTACACCTCGGCGCGCGGGTTCAGCCAGCTCGCGAACACGGCGTTGACCGCGCGGAACAGCTGCTCGCGGGGGTCGGACGTCCAGTGGCCACCGAGCGCCTCGTTGGCCAGTTGCTTGAACTCGGCGGTGAGCTCCTTCAGGTCCCCGGCCGTCAGGTCGGTGTCCTGGGCGGCGCCCTTGCGGTGCTTCATGGCGGTGAGGGCGTCCTCGAAGACGTCGGGGGCGATGCCCTCCACGACCTCGCCGTACATCTGGATGAACCGGCGGTAGCAGTCGTAGGCGAAGCGCTCGTTGCCGTCAGCGAGGGCGGCCACGGCCGGGACCGTGTCGTCGGAGATGCCCAGGTTGAGGATCGTGTCCATCATGCCCGGCATGGAGAAGACGGCACCGGAACGGACGGAGACGAGCAGCGGGTTCTCGGCCGAGCCCAGCTTCTTGCCCGTGCGCTCCTCGAGCCGGTCGAGACCGGCCTCGACCTGGTCGCGCAGGCCCGCGGGCCACTCGCTGTTGTTGTTCATGGTGTCCACGCAGGCCTGCGTGGTGACAGTGAAGGCATCCGGTACGGGGACCCCGATGCGGTTCATCTCGGCGAGGTTGGCACCCTTGCCACCCAGCAGGGGCTTCAGCGACGCGTCACCCTCATTGAGGTCGTAGACGTACTTCGGCTGATCATTCATGAAAAGGCTTCTCCTTCATGTGCTCCGTACACGTCGACGTGCTGGCCCTCGGGCCACCGGACGGCGGAGCGTCCGCCCGGAGTGTCCAGCACCCACCGTAGTGGGTGGAAGCGACGGGACAGCGCAAGTGTTCCGGATCGGAACGAGGACGCCGGATACGATGACGGGCATGACCCTCGACCCCGTGGCGGCCCTCATGTTGGACGAGGCCGGCCCGCTGTCAGGACGAGTCCTCGTCGTGGACGACCTCGGCGGAGGGCTCACCCGGGCGGCCCGGGAGGCCGGCGCGGAGGTCCTCACGTGGTGTGACGACCTGAGGGACCTGGACGCCATCCCGGCCGAGAACCGCCTCGCCGCGCTCCCACCCGAGGGATGGCGGCCCGACCTGGTGTTGCTGCGGTTGCCGAAGTCCGTGTCGGCCCTGGAGGACTACGCCGAGCACCTGGCGCTGCTGCTCGCCCCCACGGGCAGGATCGTGGCCGGCGGACGCACCAAGCACATGACGCCCAACCAGAACGTCGCGCTGCGGCGCCAGTTCGCCCAGGTGTCGGCGAGCCTGGGGCGGCAGAAGTCCCGAGTCCTGCACGCCACCGGCGCCACGCCCGGTCCACGTCGCTGGCCGTCACGGCACCACCACCCCGAGGTCGGCGTGACCGCCATCTCCCACGGGCACGTGTTCAACACGAGCCGGCTCGACGACGGCACCCACCTGCTGCTGCGCACGCTGGCCCGCACCGCCGGGGACGTCGTCCCCGACCACCGCACCACACGCGGCACGGCCCTCGACGTGGGGTGCGGGTCGGGCATCGTCGCCGCGTGGCTCGCCCAGCGCGGGTGGACCACCACCGCCACGGACGTCTCGTATTCCGCGGCGCACTCGGCCCGGCTGACGGCGCGCGCCAACGGCGTCCGGGTGGGGATCCGGCGGGCAGACATGCTGGTGGGGACGCCCTCCCACTCCATCGACCTGCTGGTCAGCAACCCGCCGTTCCACGTCGGGGCGTCCAAGGACTCCACACCGACCTTCGAGATGATCCGCGACGCGAGCCGGGTGCTCCGTCCGGGAGGCGAGGCGTGGCTCGTGTTCAACGCGCACCTGCCCTACCTCGCCGCGCTGCGCCTCTACATCGGCAACACCACCGTCGAGGCACAGGACCGCCACTACATCGTGGCGCGCGCCCTCAAGGAGCCGAACCCGTGACCAGCGTCGTGCACCCGAGACCCAAGCCGACGCGGCGGGGCAAGCGACACGCCGGCTGGGTGCCGAACCAGCACGGCGCGTGGGCGATGCTCGTCGTCCCCTTCCTCCTGGGCACGTTCCTCCGGCTCACCGACGGGGGGTCGGGTTGGTTCCTGGTCCCGCTATTCGTGTGCTGGATGATCGGCTACTTCGCGTTCCACGCGGCGTCCGGTTGGCTGAAGGCCCCACCCACCCGCAAGGCCGGCTGGGTGCGTCCGTTGGTGGTGTGCGCCTCGATCGCCGCGGTCGCCGGCGTCCTGACGCTGGTGGCCGTGGGCTGGCGGATCGCCCTGTGGGCGCCCGCGTTCGTCCCGCTCGTGGTGCCCGCCCTGTGGCTGGCGGCCCAGCGCAACGAGCGCGCCACGATCGGCGGTGCCCTGACGATCGCGGCCGCGTCCCTGATGATCCCGATCGCGCGGTACCCCGACCCGGCCGACGCCTTCGCCGGCGCCACGTGGCCCACCTGGCTGCTGACGCTGCTGGTGTTCGCCTACTTCTTCGGCACCGTGCTGTACGTGAAGACGAACATCCGGGAGCGGGGTTCGCGGCCGTGGCTGGTGGCGTCCATCGCCTACCACGCAAGCTGGACGGCCGTCGCCGCCCTCCTCGCGGCACTGGGCTCGATCCCGTGGTGGTGGACGCCGTTCTTCGCCCTGACCACGCTGCGCGCGGCACTCATCCCCGCCCGCACGTGGAGCGCCAAGCACATCGGCTACCTCGAGATCGTCCTCAGCGCCCTGCTGCTGGTGTGTTTCGTGGTCTGGCCCCTGCGGTAAGGGGACGCCGGTCTACATTGTCGCCATGGACCCCCAGGGTGGTGTCAGGCGCAACCGTTGGACCTTCGCGATCGGTACCGTCGGCCGCGACATGGTCTATTCGATGATGGCCGTGTTCCTCATCTTCTTCCTCACCGAGATCCTCGACCTGGACGACGCCACGATGTGGTGGATCAACGGCATCTTCCTCGCCGTCCGGCTGCTGGACGCGTTCGACGACGTCATCACCGGCTTCATCGTCGACAACACCCGGACGCGCTGGGGCCAGTTCAAGCCCTGGATCGTCATCGGCGCGCTGGCGACGGGGGTGATGACGCTCCTGCTGTTCAGCGACCTGGGCCTGCGCGGCATGACGTTCGTGGTCGTGTTCGGCCTCGTCTACCTGGCGTGGGGCATCGCGTTCAGCATGAACGACATCGGGTACTGGTCGCTGTTGCCCGCGCTGAGCCTGGATCCCGAGGAGCGCGAGCGCCTCGGCTCCCTGGCCAAGGTCTTCGCCACGATCGGGCTCTTCACGACGGTGGTGGCCATCTTCCCCGTCACGAACGCACTCGGGGGTGATGCCCGCGCCTGGACCACGTTCGCCGGCGTCATCGTGGCGATCATGCTGCTGGGCCAGGCGGTGACCGTCTTCGGGGTCAGGGAGCCCCGGATCACCTCCGAACCCGAGAGCACTCCGCTGCGCGACGTGTTCGCGATCATCGGGCGCAACGACCAGCTGCTGTGGGTCGCGGCATCCATGGTGCTGTTCCTCATCGGTTACAACACGACGACCACGTTCGGCGCCTACTTCTTCAAGTACGCCTACCGCGACGAGAACATGTACTCGCCGTTCGCGGCGATCCTCGGCGTCGGCCAGCTGGTGGGCTTCGCGGTGTTCCCGATCGTCAGCAAGTGGCTCACCCGACGTCAGCTGTTCTCCGCCGCCATGGGGACCATCGCGGCGGGCTACGTCGTGTTCTTCTTCTCGCCCATGAACCTCATCCCGATCGGCGTCGCCGGGCTGATGCTGTTCGTGGGGAACGCCTTCGTGGCCGTCCTGATGATCGTGTTCCTCAGCGACTGCGTCGAGTACGGCCAGTGGAAGCTCGGACGCCGCAACCAGGCCATCACGTTCTCCGTCCAGCCCCTGATCAACAAGGTCGGCGGCGCGATGGGGACGGCGATCGTCGGCGCGACGGTCATCCTGACCGGTATCAACGAGGCGCCGACCCCGGACGACGTCACCCCCGAGGGCCTGTTCGGGATGAAGATGATGATGATGGTCTTCCCGCTGGTCCTGATCTTCACCAGCTACGTCCTCAATCGCCGCTTCTACAAGATCGACGAGGAGTTCCACGCCCGGATCGTCGCCGACCTGCGCGCCCGGGGTGAACTGGTGGCCTGACCTGACCCTCCGAACGAACCCTTTACAGAAACCTGAATCAGCCGTCAGGATTGCGCCATGAGCGACCTCACGCCCCAGCGCATCGAGACCCACCGCCTGACGCAGAACGTCTGGCTCTCCGGCCCCTCCGACGGGGTCCCCCTGCTGCTCGTCCACGGCAACCTCTCCAGCGGTGGCTTCTGGCGCTACGTCGCCGACGAGCTGGACGACGACGTCCGCGTCATCGCCCCCGACCTGCGTGGCTACGGCGACACCGACCCCGAGCCGATCGACGCCACTCGCGGACTCGGGAACATGGTCGACGACCTCCACGCCCTCCTCGAGACGCTGGGCCTGGCCGGCCAGCGCCGGGTCAACGCGGCGGGGTGGTCGATGGGCGCCGGCGTCCTGCAGCAGATGATGCTCGAGTACCCGGACGACCTCGCCTCGGTCACCCTCGTCGCCCCGCTCTCGCCGTACGGCTTCGGTGGCACCAAGGGGACGAACGGTGAACACGCCACCCCGGACGCCGCGGCCTGCGGCGCGGCCGGCGCGAACCCGGCGTTCGTCGAGCGCCTCGCGGCCAAGGACATGAGCGAGGACGACCCCCAGACCAGCCCCCGGGTCGTCATGCGGACCTTCTACGGCGGCGGGGCCAACGCGGCCAACATCGACGAGGACTTCCTGACCGCCGAACTCGTCAAGACCCGTACGGGCGACGACTTCTACCCGGGAACGGCGGTCCCGTCCGAGACGTGGCCGGGGCTGGCGACCGGGGACCGCGGCGTCCTCAACACCATGAGCCCGAAGTACTACGACGCGTCCGCGATCGTCGACCTCGAGCGGAAGCCGGCGATCACGTGGATCCACGGCAGCGAGGACAAGATCGTCTCGGACGCCTCCCTGTTCGACCTCGCCACCCTGGGCCAGCTCGGCGCCGTCCCCGGTTGGCCGGGTGAGGACGTCCTGCCCCCGCAGCCGATGGTGCAGCAGACCCGAGCCGTCCTCGAGGCCTACCGCGCCAACGGCGGACACGTCACCGAGGTGGCGCTGGAGGGCGAGGACCACGGCATCCCGCTGGCCGTCCCTGGCCGTGTCGCCGAGGAGATCACCGCGATCCTCGTCCGCTGACGCACAGTGAAATTTCAACGCTCCGAGGAGAGCCGCGGGGTACCGGCGAGCGGGGGGCGCGCCGGTAGGGTGCCGACATGCGCCCGGAACACCTGCCGCTGCTGACCACGGTCGGCACGCCCACCGTCGCTGCGGACGGCTCCTATGCCGTCGTCGCCACGTCCCGGCCCTCGTTCGAGGCGGACGCCTACACGGGTCAGCTCTGGCGCGTCCCGCTGGACGGGGGAACGCCGGTCAGGATGACCCGCGGCTTCGCCGACTCCGGCCCGCAGGTCAGCCCGGACGGACGGCTGGTGGCGTTCCTGCGCCGTGAGGCCGGGGGACGTCCCCAGCTGTTCGTGGCGCCGGCGTCCGGGGGCGAGGCCGCTCAGACGACGGAGCAGAAGCTGGGGGTGGAGGCGTTCTGCTGGTCCCCCGACTCGACGCTGCTCGCGTTCACCGCGCGCGTCCCCGACGAGGGCCGCTACGGCACCCTGGAGGGCGTCGACGCGGGCCAGGAGGACCCACGCCACTTGACCGGCTACCAGGTCCAGTCCAACGGGCTGGGCTGGTCGACCGACCGCACCGCCCAACTGTTCGTCGTGGCGGCGCCGGATCCCCACGGCGAGCCGCCGGTCAAGCCCGTGGGTCGTGCGGCGCGCGACCTGCCCAAGGACGCCGTCTGGAACGTCCCGCCCGCGCGCCGACTCACCGAGGGCGTCTGGGACGTCACCGAACCCGCCTTCACCCCCGACGGCGACGCGGTGCTCGTCACCACCAAGTCCGGGGCGGACGCCGACGAGCACCTCCGCACGGCGATCCACCGGGTGTGCGTCGAGACCGGCCAGACCACGCCGGTCGTGGCCGACCACACCCTCTCGTTCCGAGCACCCTGCCCCGTCGGCGACGCGTGGCTGTTCGTACTCGGCTCCGACCTGGGCGAGGACGGCCGCGACTTCGTGGCCACCAACGAGGCCGTGTACGTGGTGGCCCGCGACGGCGGCTCCCCCGTCCGTCTCACCGATCCCGAGACCGTGGAGACGCAAGGACGGCTGGCCCCTGTCGGCGAGGACGCCGTGCTGGTCGTCCGCGCGCACCGGGGGTCGACCGAGGTCCTCCGCGTCGCCGCGGACGGCACCGTGGACACCGTGTGGTCCGGGGAGGCGTCGACCCAAGCCGTGGCCGAGGTCCCCGGCGGCGGGTTCGTCGCCTCGGTCGTCCCCGTCGACTCGGCCGGTGAGCTGCTGCTCGTCCGGGACGGCGCACCGCGCCGCCTGACCGACTTCGGCGCCGCCCTGCGCGGAGCCACCACCGTCATCGAACCGCGCGAGCTCACGGCGTCCGCCCCGGACGGCACCGAGGTGCACGGCTGGGTGCTGGTGCCCGAGGGGGAGGGCCCGCACCCGGTCCTGTTGAACATCCACGGCGGCCCGTACGCGCACTACACCGGCGACTTCTTCGACGAGTTCCAGGTGCTCGTCGAGGCCGGTTACGCCGTCGTGGCGTGCAACCCGCGCGGGTCGGGCTCGTACGGCCAGGCACACGGTTCGGCGATCCGCCACGACTTCGGCAACCTCGACATGGTCGACGTGCTCGCCTTCCTGGCCCACGCCACCGGCACCGTCGAGGGTTTGGACGCCGAGCGCGTCGGGATCATGGGCGGCAGCTACGGCGGCTACCTGACGGCGTGGATCATCGCCCATGACCACCGGTTCGCCGCCGCCATCGTGGAGCGCGGGTTCCTCGACCCGGCTTCGTTCCTCGGGGCGTCCGACATCGGGTGGTTCTTCATGCCCGCCTACAACGGCACCGACCCAGCCGAGCAGGATCGGCAGTCCCCCATGCTGCTGGCCGACCAGGTGCGGACGCCGACCTTCGTCGTGCACTCCGAGCTCGACCTGCGTTGCCCGCTGGGTCAGGCGCTGCGCTACTTCACCGCGCTCAAGGCGTCCGGCGTCCCGACGGAACTGCTGGTGTTCCCGGGGGAGAACCACGAGCTGTCCCGGTCCGGCACGCCGTGGCACCGTCGCCAGCGCTTCGAGGCGATCCTCGCGTGGTGGGGACGGTACCTCCCCCTGCGTGGTGCCGAGCGCACGGGGTAGTCTCGCCAAGGTGACCATCCCCCGCAGTGCCGCAGCACTCGCGGCGGCCGTGACGGTCGCGGCGGTGTGCACGGGTTGCGCGACGGCGCCGCCCGCGGGTTCCCCCCCACCCACGGGAACGACGGCGGGCCCAGCAGTTCCCGCACCCACGGCGTCCGCGACGCCGACGGTGGTGCTCGACCTCACCGTCCCCGGGGAGGCCAAGGCCCTGGTGGCCGAGCTGATGCGGGCCGCCGAGTCGGAGCGGGCGATCATGGTGACGGTCACCAGCACGGACGCCGCGGTCACCGTCCTGCGGGACGGCGAGGCCCAGACGTGGGCGTGGCGCGACAGTCGCGTCCAACGCGTCCCGTCCGACATCACCTACGTCGACCAACGGACGTTCGACCCCGACAACTACGACTTCTCCGACGTCGGCGCGCTCTTCCGGGCCGCCGAGGCGGTCTCGGCCTCGCGCCAGCGGCAGTCGCTGCAAATCGTCGACTACTCCGCCGGACTGGT
This sequence comes from Propioniciclava sp. LT432, assembly GCF_059515965.1. Taxonomy (NCBI): domain Bacteria; kingdom Bacillati; phylum Actinomycetota; class Actinomycetes; order Propionibacteriales; family Propionibacteriaceae; genus Propioniciclava; species Propioniciclava sp. LT432. The sequence goes on from NZ_JCAKNE010000003.1 coordinate 165,093, forward strand.
GTCGATGTCGGTGTCCACCGTGCCGGAGTCGCGCGCCGTGTTCTTCAACCCCGACGGGACACTCCTGCCCACCCTCGACTTCACCTCCGCGTGGGGCCTCGAGCAGGGCTACGCGGACGCCGTGGGCGATCGGCGGGTCGCCACGGCGGTCGGGTTCGGCTCGGCGAACGGAGTCCATCTCGACGGGCTGCAGGGCGACGACGGCTCCTTCCAGCGGCGGCAGCGGAACGCCCGCACCCCGGTGATCGTCACGCCACGCTCCGACCCGACGATCCTGCGACCCTTCGACCCCGCGCTGGTCGACCCCGCCGTGGTGTGGGACGTGCTGGTCCGCCTCCGTGAGCAGGGCGCGTTCTCGCTCGACCAGACCTGGACGTGCATCGCCGATGACCGTGCGGCCAACGGCGTGCCGCGCCTGCACTTCACGGTCGGCGACCGATCGTTCACCACCGACCTCGAGGGGGACGTGATCCCCTGACCCGCGGCAGCGGGCCCCGTTCACGTCAGGACAGGGATCCCACCGCGAACGTGTTGCACTGGTTGGGGTCGCCGGTGTTGAAGCCCTTCGAGAGCCACTGCTTGCGCATCTGCGAGGAGCCGTGGGTCCACTGGCTGGGGTCGATGCGCCCCGCCTGCATGCGCTGGATGTGGTCGTCACCGACGACCTCGGCGGCGTTCACGGCGCGGTCCAGGTCCTCCTGGGTGACCTCGCTGATGATGCTGTCGGTCTCGCCGGCGGCGTAGCGCAGCCAGACACCGGCGTAGCAGTCGGCCTGCAGTTCGAGGCGGACGGCCGGGCTGTCCGCACCGGCGGTCTGCCCCTGGCGCTGGACCTGCTCCATTCTGCCGGTCAGGTTCGAGATGTGGTGACCGTACTCGTGGGCGATGACGTACGCCTCGGCCGCGTCGCCGCCCTGGGCGCCGAGCTGGGGCAGCATGGTCGCGAAGAAGGCCTTGTCGAGGTAGATGGTCTGGTCGGCCGGGCAGTAGAAGGGGCCAACCTGGGCGGTGGCCTGGCCGCACGCGGTGTTGATCGCACCATCGAAGGTGACCGTCTTGGTCATCTGGTAACCCGGCAGGGCCTGCTGCCAATAGCTCTGGATCGAGTTGGTGTACGCCACGTAGCGACACTCGGGATCCTTCTCGATGTCCGCGCCCGTCTGGCAGTGCGCGTACTGGCTGTCGGGCTCCTGCGGCGTCTGGCCGGCTGACCCCCCACCCAGCAGCATCCCGGGATCGAAACCGAACAGGAGGGCGAGGATCACCACCAGGATGCTGGCGCCACCGCCCACGGCGATCGTGCCGCCGCGGCCCCTACCGCCTCCTCCCATCTGCGACGGGTCCAGTTGGGCTCCCGGGTTGTACTCCACGTCATGCTCCCCTCGTCGCGTGCCGGATGTGGGTCGAGCATAGCCAACCGACATCGGCCGGACGAGGGTCTCGACTCCCATCTCCCCGGAGGGGCGACTTGGTTCGTCCGTCGGGGAGGGCCAAGATGGGCAGGTGGAGATCTTGGGCGTGGAACTGCCGGGCGGGACGCCCGTGCTGTCGTTCACGCTCGGGCACGGGGAGGACCCGTACCAGGTGGCTTGGGAGAGCGGCTACCGCGTGCTCCGGCCGCTATCGGCCTCGGGGACGCTGGAGGACCTCACCGTCACCCTGCAGGTGGTCCCGCACCGGCGTCCGGTCACACCGCGGGGCCCGCAGCGCGTCCGGACGACCCTGCGCCCCGGCGAGGTCACCGGGCAACCCGTCGTCCGCCAGCGGCTCGCCGCCTACGCGCTGGTGGTCTCCGAGCGCGGCGTGCTGGCCACCGAGTTCTCCAACCGGACGGCCGTCCCCGGCATGTGGGGCCTGCCCGGAGGCGGGATCGACCCCGGGGAGAACCCGGCGGCGACCGTCCAACGGGAGGTGTTCGAGGAGACCGGGCAGGACATCGAGATCACGCGCTTCCTCGACATGCAGTCCGACCATTGGATCGGCCATTCCCCCACCGGCATCATCGAGGACTTCCACGCCGTCCGGCTCATCTATGCCGCCCGGTGCGACTCGCCGCAGGACCCGGTCGTCCACGACGTGGGCGGCACCACCGCGAACAGCCAGTGGGTGCCGGCCGACCGGCTGCGCGAGGTCGCCTGGATCAACGGCTCCCGCGCGCTGCTCGGCAAGCACGGGCACGACGTGATGCGGATGTTTCGCCGCCGCCGCTCGGCCTGAGGCCGCCACGCGAGGAACCCCCGCCCGGACGCCCGGACGGGGGTTCGCTCTGTGGTGCCAGTTATGGCCTGTCAGTCCTGGCCGGCTGTCAGTTCTGGCGGAAGTAGCTCAGGATGCGCAGGATCTCGGTGTACAACCAGACCATGGTGACGGTCAGGCCGAACGCACCGCGCCACGACTCCGAGGCGGGCAGGCGGTTGCGGATGCCCTGCTCGATGTAGTCGAAGTCCATGATCAGGTTGGCCACGGCGAGCACGACGGCGACGGCCGAGATGAGCCACGCGAGGGGACCCGCGCCCGCACCGATGCCGCGCAGGCCGAGGTCGGCGCCGAAGAGGGCGGCGACGAAGTTGACCAGCACGACGCCCAACAGGGCGAACGTGGAGATGGTCACGATCTTGCGGAACCGGCTGGTGACCTTGATGCGCAGGAACTTGTACGCGGCCAGCGTGGCGCCGGCGGCCACGAACGTGCCCATCACGGCCGCCGGGACGATGCCGGCGTACAGGGTTTCGAACAGGAGGCTGAACGCGCCGATGAAGACGCCCTCGATGACCGAGTAGGCGAGCACGAAGGCGGGGTTGATGACGCGCCGCAGCGACACCATGAGCACCGCGACGAAACCGACGATGCCGGAGACGAGAAGGGCCGGCAGCAGCAGCGTCGGCGGGAGGAACAGGAAGGTGATCGCCGCGGACACGATGAGCGCGCCGAGCGTGATCGCGGTCTTGGTGATGACGTCGTCGATCGTCATGACACCCTGGCCGGACTGGGTCTGGTGGGGGGCCTGCGCGCCGGGGCCGTACGGCTGCGTGCCGTAGGGCGAACCGTACGGAGCGCCGTACTGCTGCGGGGCAGCCTGCTGGAACTGCTCGCTGCGCGTGAAGACGGGATTGGTACTACGCATCAGGGGTCGCGCCTTTCTGGGGGACTCGCTGTCATCCTAGACAACGCTCCCAAGCCGGCCACCTATTCCCTCCGCGCGCCCGAGAACGGGTGCCCCCGGCGGGATTCGAACCCGCACTTGGGCGGGTTTAAGCCGCCTGCCTCTGCCGTTGGGCCACGGGGGCCGGCCCGGACGCCGTGCGTGACGGCCGGACGCGGTGGGTGCGAGTCTAGGTGTACTGGGCCACGACGTTCATGACAGGCGGCTGGTCGGGGGTAGTCCTCCGAGTGCGCTGTGGCGTCTTTGAGTGTTGTAGGTCTCCAGCCAGGGGTCAAGGGCGTCGCGGCGGGCCTGGTTGCTGGTGAACACGTGGCGGTAGGCCCACTCGGTGGTCAGGGTGCGGTTGAAGCGTTCGACCTTGCCGTTCTGCCAGGGGCAGTGGGGTTTGATGAACTTCTGCTTCGCGCCAATGGTCTCGACCGCGTCGATGAACGCTCGACCATGTCGGTAGGCGAACGCGTTGTCGGTCATCACTCGCTCGATGCTGGTGATGCCGTGGGTGGCGAAGTAGGCCGCGGCTCGCAGCAGGAAGCCGGCGCAGGTGTCGACGCGTTCATCGTCGTGGATCTCGCTGTAGGCCAGGCGGGAGTGGTCATCGACCATCGAGTGGACGTAGTCGTAGCCGATCTTGGGCCGCTTGTTCTTGGCGACGATGGTGTCGGAGCGTCCGTGGGCCCGCCAGCCGCCACCGTCGGGGATCTTGCCCAGCTTCTTGACATCCACGTGCACCAGTTCGCCGGGACGTTCGCGTTCGTAGCGGACCGCGGTCTGCTTCGAGGTGCGGATCACCTGGCCGGTCATCGGGTCCAGGCAGGTCAGGGGCGGCATGCCCCGTCGGTGCAGGATCCGGGTCACGGTCCGCGGCGCGAGCCCGAGTTCGGCCGCGATCCAGTCAGGGCCGCGTCGGTGCTCCTGACGGGCGGCCACCACCAGGTCCTCCACCGTGGCTGGTGTCGCGGTCGGGCACGCGTGAGGACGGCTGGACCGGTCATGCAGACCGGCCTCGCCCTCGGCGTCCCAGCGTGCCAGCCAGCGGTGAGCACACTGACGTGAAATCCCCATCGCCTTCGCTGCATGGGCGACCGGCCAGTGCTGGTATCGGACCCGATCGACCAGCAGCTTGCGGCCATGAAAGTTGAGGCGGGCGTTACGGTGGGACACGAGGACCTCCGGGTGTGAGATGTGACCTTCGACAAGCCACACCCCACCCGGGGGTCCTCCCTCACGTCAATACCGACGCGCTGTCACCAACCTCTTGGC